>JADYYZ010000176.1 GCA_020853405.1 Acetobacteraceae bacterium | reverse complement strand
CCGAGCACCATCGAGCCGATCGAGACCAGCACGAAGATCTGCTGCCAGTCGGCGGCGATCGCCCCGAAGGGCGCGGCCATGACGCGAAGCAGAAGCCCGATCGCTGCCATCTTCGGCCCGATCGAGAAGAAGGCGGTGACCGGTGTCGGCGCGCCCTCGTAGACGTCGGGCGTCCACATATGGAACGGCACCGCCGAGACCTTGAAGGCAAGCCCGGCGGCGATGAAGCAGAGGCCGACCACCAGCCCGACGCCTGCCCCGCCATCGACCAGCACCTGGGCGATGCCGCGGAACTGCGTGGTGCCGGTGAAGCCGTAGACCAGGCTCGCGCCATAGAGCGTGAGGCCGGCGGCGAGCGCGCCGAGCACGAAGTATTTCAGCCCTGCCTCGGACGAGCGCAGGTCGTCGCGCGCGAACGCCGCGATCACATAGAGCGCCAGCGACTGCAGCTCGAGGCCGAGATACATCGTCATCAGGTCGTTGGCCGAGGCCATCACCAGCATGCCAAGGCAGGACAGCTGGATCAGCACGTAGAACTCGAACCGGTCGATCCCTTCGGCGATCAGCCAGTCGCGCGACATCAGGATGATGACGATGCCGGTGCCCAGGCACAGCAGCTTGATGAAGACGGCGAAGCCGTCGACCACGAAGGTGCCGGCGAAACCCACCGCCGGCCCGTTGCCGAGCGAGATCACCAGCACCGAGGTCAGCAGCAGCGCGCCCACCGACATCGTGGCACTGACCAGGCTGGCCGAACGCCCGGCGAAGGCGCCGGCCACCAGCGTCGCCATCGCGGCAATCGCCAGCACCAGTTCGGGCGTGGCCAGCGTCCAGTCCATCGGGCTCATCGTGCCACCACCATGATCTGTGCGGCGGCCTCGGCCGCGGCCGCCATCGCCGCCTGATGGTTCTCGATCAGCTGGCGCACGGTCTCGTCGAAGAAGTCGATGAAGACCGCCGGGTAGATGCCCATCCACAGCATCACGATCACCAGCGGCGCGAACACCGCGACCTCGCGCAGGTTGAGGTCGAGGATCGATTTCAGCTCGGGCTTGACGAGCGCGCCGAAGATCACCCGCCGGTAGAGCCACAGCAGGTAGCAGGCGCTCAAGACCACGGTGGTCGCGGCCAGCAGCGCGACGAAGACGTTGACCCGGAACGCGCCGACGATCACCAGCAGCTCGCCGATGAAACCCGAGGTACCGGGCAGGCCGAGGCCGGCCATGCTGAACAGCATGAACACCAGCGCATAGCGCGGCATCCGCTCGGCCAGCCCGCCATAGCTTGCGATCTCGCGCGAGTGGATGCGGTCATAGACGACGCCGACGCACAGGAACAGCGCCGACGAGACCACGCCGTGGCTCAGCATCTGGACCATCGCGCCCTCGATGCCCTGGCTGTTGAAGGTGAAGGTGCCGAGCGTCACGATGCCCATGTGCGCGACCGAGGAGTAGGCGATCAGCTTCTTCATGTCGGTCTGCGCCAGCGCCACCAGGCTGGTGTAGATCACCGCCACCACCGACAGCGTGAAGATGAAGGGCGCGAACGCGGCCGACGCCTCGGGCAGCAGCGGCAGCGAGAACCGCAGGAAGCCGTAGCCGCCCATCTTCAGCAGCACGCCGGCCAGGATGACGCTGCCCGCGGTCGGCGCCTCGACATGCGCGTCGGGAAGCCAGGTGTGCAGCGGCCACATCGGCACCTTGACCGCGAAACTGGCGAAGAAGGCGATGAAGATCCAGTTCTGCGCCGCCGGGGAAATGCGGTGCTCCATCAGCGTCGGGATGTCGGTGGTGCCGGCATCGTACCAGATCCAGAGCATCGCCAGCATCATCAGCACGCTGCCGAGCAGCGTGTACAGGAAGAACTTGAACGCGGCATACATCCGCCGCGGCCCGCCCCAGACCCCGATGATCAGGAACATCGGGATCAGCACGCCTTCGAAGAAGATGTAGAAGGCCACGAAATCGAGCGCGCAGAACATGCCGACCATCATGGTCTCCATCACCAGGAAGGAGATCATGTATTCGCGCACGTGCACGGTGATCGATTCCCAGCTGGCCAGCACGCAGATCGGGGTCAGCACGGTGCAGAGCAGCACGAACAGCACGCTGATGCCGTCGACGCCCATGTGGTAGCCGACGCCCCAGTTCGGCAGCCAGGTCGCCTGCTCGACGAACTGGAAGTCGGCGCTCGTGCGGTCGAAGCGGAACCACAGCACGAGGCTCAGCAGCAGCACGAGCAGCGAGGTCCAGAGCGCGGTCCAGCGCGCGTTGGATGCGATCGTCGCCTCCGACCCGCGGACCAGGCCGATGACCACCGCCCCCGCCAGCGGCAGGAACGTGACCAGCGAAAGCAGCGGAAAGCCTGCCTCGTTCACGGCCTCAGTTCCCCCGGACCACGAACAGCGTGACCAGCACCAGGACGCCGATCAGCATGGCGAAGGCGTAATGCGCGAGCTGGCCGGTCTGCAGCCGCGTTGCCGCGACCGAGGTGACGCGGCTGGCGGCGGCGAAGCCGTCGGGGCCGAGGCGGTCGATGGTGCCGAGGTCGCCGTGCTGCCACAGCAGGTGGCCGAGCCGGAGTGCGGGGCGCACGAAGATCGCATCGTACAGCTCGTCGAAATACCACTTGTTCAGCAGGAACCGGTAGACCCCCTGGAAGCGGGCGGCGAGCCGGCCCGGCAGGTCGGGCGCCAGCATGTACATCACGTAGGCCAGCGCGATCCCCGCGACCCCCATCACGGTCGGCGCCAGCGGCACCCAGGCCGGCACGTGGTGCGCCGCTTCCATGATGGTCTGGTCGTGCAGCGCCGCGCGCCCCAGGATCACGATGCTGTCGCCCCAGAACGCCTTCCAGTGCTCGCCGACCATCGCGGGATAGAGCGCCATGCCGGCGAAGATCGCACCGAGCGCGAGGCCGGCCAGCGGCAGGATCATCACCGGCGGCGATTCGTGCACGTGCTGCATCACCTCCTCCGATGCGCGCGGCGCGCCGTGGAAGGTGAGGAT
>JADYYZ010000175.1 GCA_020853405.1 Acetobacteraceae bacterium | reverse complement strand
TGGGCAACCTTCAGCGCCGCCTCGAGCGAGCGGGTATGGTGCACCTTCGAAGGCTCGATGACCTGGCGTTCGAGAAGGATGCGTGGATTGAACGAGGCGGCAGCGCTCTGGGCGATATAGGCGCCGACGCGGCCGCGCAGGCCGCGCAGCACGGCGGGCGCCGCGCCGAGCACGTCTGTGCCGGCAAGCCTGATTTCGCCATGGCTCAACACCAAGCCGGGCCGGAGATGCCCGAGCGCCGACAGGGCGAGCGTGGTCTTGCCGGACCCCGAGGCGCCGATCAGTGCCACGACTTCCCGCTGACGTACATCGAGGCTTATATCGTTGACGACCGGGGCACCGCTGGCGGCAGCATGGATCGTCAGGTTCCTGATCTGAAGCGTCGGCGCGGCGGTCATAGCGTGCCGGTCTCGCGCTCATTGTGCTCGTTCAGTGCATCGACCATCAGGTTGAGGGCGATCGAGCAGATGGCGATGGCGGCGGCCGGATAGATCGGAGCGAAGCTGGCGCCCGCCAGACCACCGAGATTCTCGCGCGCCATGCCACCCCAGTCGGTCAGGGGCGGCTGCACGCCGAGACCGAGGAAGCTCAGGCTGCTCATGAACAGGATTGCGAAGCTGACGCGGATGGCGAAATCAGCCGCGAGCGGCTGGATGACATGGGGCAGCATCTCGCCGAACAGGATCCAGGCGGTGCTCTCGCCGCGCGCGCGGGCAACGCGGATGAAATCGAGCTTGACGAGATCGTTGCCGAGCGCGCGGGCGATGCGGAACACGCCGGCCGAATAGACGACCGCCGCCAGCATGACGATGGTGGTGATCGAGGAGCCGAGTGCGGCCACGATCACCAGGCCGACGATGATTTTCGGCAGCGACAGGATGATATCGACGATGCGGCTGGCGATGGCATCGAACCAGCCGCCGTGGATTGCCGAGAGCAGTCCGATGACGCTGCCGCAGAGGCTTGCCAGCACGGTGGCGGCAAATGCCATGCCGAGCGTCAGGCGCGTGCCGACGATCAGGCGCGAGAGGATGTCGCGGCCGAGATAGTCCGAGCCGAGCCACATGCCGGCGCGCGGCGCCGTGAACGGATCGTCGGAGACGAATTCGGTCGGGGCGTATGGCGCAATCCATGGGCCGGCTGCCGCCGCGAAGGCGACAATGGCGAGCACCGTGACGCTGACCCAGAAACTGGCCGGGCGGCGCGCGCGGGCCGCCGGGATGCTGCCTTCAGCGTTCAATGGACCGCCTTCCCAGTGCCGGATTGCACCCCGGCGCGCGGATCGAATGCGTAGGCCAGGATGTCGGCCAGCAGGATCAGCAGCACGTAGGTCGCGCAGAAGATCATGGCGCAGGCCTGCACCACAGGCAGGTCGCGCGCCTGCACGGCGTCGATCATCAGGCGCGCGAGACCTGGGTAGGCGAAGATCGTCTCGACGATGACGATGCCGCTGACCAGATACGCGACGTTCAGTGCCACCACGTTCGAGATGGGGCCGATGGCATTGACCATGGCGTGATAGGCAACGACCCGTGGGCGCGGCACTCCCTTGAGCGAGGCCATCTCGATATAGGGCAGTTGCAGGATGTTGCCGATGATGGCGCGGGTCATGCGCGCGATCTGCGCCGTAACCACGATGACGAGCGTTGCCACCGGCAACAGCAGCGCCCGGACGGTCTGGCCGAGATCGGCACCGGAACTGAGATAGGCGACCGCCGGCAGCCAGCGCAACTTGACCGCGAACAGCAGTACCGCGAGCGTGCCGAGCAGGAACTCGGGCGTGGCCGACAGGCCGAGCACCACGACCGAGGCGCCGCGATCGAAGGCCTTGCCGGACTTGACCGCCATCAGCAGGCCGAGGATCAGCGCAAGCGGCACGGCGATGATCGTCGTGGCACCGGCGAGGATGGCGGTGTTCACCATCCGCTCCGACAACATCGCCATCACGGGGGTCTTGGTGGTGATCGAGTTGCCCCAGTCGCCCCTCACGATGCCGAACAGCCAGGCTACGTAACGAGCCGGCGCGGGCTTATCGAGGCCCAGCTCGATCCGCAGTGCCCTGACCGTATCCTCGGTTGCGAACTGGCCGAGCGCGACCTGCGCCACATCGCCCGGCAGGATTTCGCAGCCGATGAACACCAGCAGCGAAACCACCAGCAACAGGAGGAAAGCGACAGCCAATCGTTGCAGGATGAATCGTGCCAAAGGACGCCCGTTCGCGCTTCAGCTTTGTGATCGTCGCCGGTGCAATGCTCCGGCGGGCAAAACGCACCGCTTCGGGCGGCAGCGCGGGGGGCGCCGCCGCCTCATGTGCGGGCCTAGCTCTCGAGCCAGGCGCGGTCGGAGAAGTTGAAGCCGCCGAAGTTGCCGATCGGCACCTGGGGCAGGCCATTGACCTTCTTCGAGATGCCGTCGACGTAATTCAGGAAGCACGGGATGAACAAGGCCCCGGTGCCGTAGAGGATGGCCTGGATGTCGTTGTAGATCTGCTTGCGCTTGGCCTGGTCGAGCGTGGCGCGGCCGTCGTCGATCAACTGATCGAGCTTCGGGTTGTTATAGTGGGAGAAGTTCCAGGCGGCGCCCGATCTCCACGAAAGATTGAGCAGCATATTGTAGGTCGGGCGCGGGTGGAAATTGGCCGCGAAGAACGGGCGCTTCCCGGCGACTGCGTTCCAGTAGCTGTCGGCCGGTTCGCGCCGCAGGTCGATGTTGAGCCCGATGCGGGAGGCTTCGCGCTGCAGCAGCTGGCCCATATCCAGGCTGTAGATCACCGCATCGCTGACCGAGACCTCGATCTTGGTGTTGCCGATGCCGGATTTTCCGACGTGGAACTTCGCCTTGTCCGGATCGAGGCCGCGCTGCGCCAGTTCCCTGTTGAAATATGCGCTGTTCGGGCCGATCGGCGTGTCATTGGCGATGGTGCCGTAGCCGCGCAGGATGGTATCGAGCGCGCGCTTCCTGTCGATGAGATAGGTCATCGCCAGCACGAGGTCGTGATTGTTGGAAGGAGCGCGGTCCAGCGCCGGCTGGAACGAGGTGTAGCGCGTCGAGGGCGTTTCGAACACGCTCGCGTTGGTCGATTTTCTGACTTCCTCGATGCTGCTGCCGCGCAGCTCGCTGATCATGTCGGCATCGCCCGAGAGCAGCGCGTTGGCGCGGGCCGAGTTGTCGATGATGGTGAACATCTCGATGCGGTCGAGATAGGGCCGGCCTTCCTGCCAGTATCGGTCGTTGCGCGACATCACCGTGCGGATACCTGGCTTGAACTCGGTCATCACGAACGGGCCGGTGCCGAGCGGATTCGCGAAATCGGTGGTGCCATCCTTGACAAGCGCGAACTGGAAGATGCCGATCAGCACCGGCAGATCGACGTCGGGCGTCGCGAGATCGATGACGATGGTGTCGGTGCCACCCTTGGTCACCGATTGGATATTGCCGACAAGCTGCCTCGCGCTGGAGGCAACCTTCTCGTCCTTGTGGCGAAGGATCGAGAACACGATGTCGTCGAGCGTCAGCGGGCTGCCGTCGGAGAACACGATTCCCGGGCGGATCTTGAAGGTCCAGCGCGTGGCCGACGGGTTCGGCTCCCAGGACAGCGCCACCTGGGGTTCAGCCTCGCCGTTCTCGCCGAGGCGCGTCAGGTAGCTGTAGACGCTGGTGCCGCGGATATAGTCGTTGCCGTAGATGTAGCGCGCCGAGTTGAAGGTGTCGTTGGTGCTCTGCGAGGCGAGGGCGATGCGCAGCGTGCCACCTCGCTTCGGTGCGGCCACCGCCGGAGAGGGGCTCAGGATCGTGCCGGCGCCCCCCGTCGCCAGGGCCGTCGCCAGGGCCGTCGCCAGCAGGCTGCCACCGAACAGCGAGCCGCCGAAGCCGCGCCGCGTCAGGTGAGGCTGGTGCGCTGCCAAGCCGATGAGGCGGTTGTTCCTGTCGCCGATCCTGGTCATGTCCATCTCCCGAGGCAGGTTCGTGCTGCGAATGCGCTTTTCGTTGTGACGCGAGCGGAGACCGGGTGGGTACGGCTTCGGCCGTCTCCGCAGGAATTTGGTTATAACAAATGACGCCCAGTTTCGAGAGGCTGTCAACCGCCAGGTACGACTTTGGGAAGGCCGCTTGAGGCAACGCGCCCTGACCCTCCCGCCTGGCATGCTGGGGCCTGATCGCGCTCGGCGGGGGTCATCGAATCGGCTATTCGCCGGCGTTGGCCTGGTAGAGCGGCACGATGGCGGCGAAGAATTCGCGGATATCGCTGATGACGGCGCGCCGGGCCGCCTCGGCGTCATGGCTGACAATCGCCTCCACGATGGCGTGGTGGTCGTGCAGGCTGCGCTCGACATCATGGTACTGTCCCGGGCTCGGCCGGACGATCGGACCGATACGTAACCATACGGCCTTCAGCATGGTTATCAGCATGTTCGCCTGACTGAACCGGGCGATCGTCATATGCAGGTCCCAGTGCGCGTGCAGGTAGGGCGCCTGGCCGTAATGCTCGCGCAGGCTCTCCATGCGGGCATATTTCTCCCACAGAAGATGGATCCCGGCTGAATCGATCGATTTTGCCAGCCTTTCGGCGGCAATCGCCTCGAGCGCACAGCGTATGTCGCTGAGTTCCAGTATCTCACCGGCGTTCATGATTGGTACGATCACCGTGCGGTTCGGCTGCACGTCCAGCGCGCCGATGCTGTGCAGATGTTGCAGTGCATCGCGCACCGGCATCAGGCTGGTGCCGAGGCTTTTGGCAAGCGCGCGCAGTGTCAGCTTTTCGCCTGGCCGGAACTTGCCGGTGATCAGGCGCTCCTGGAGCTGCGCCACGATCCGGGATTGCAGCGTATCGCGCCCGACAGGCGCCAGCCGCAGGGCCGCCGCCGTCGAATCGGCCATGCCCGCGGGCGATGCGGCGACCCGGGGAGACACTCGGCCCCTTCTGCCGCCACTCGATCCCCGGATTGTATTGACCCCTTCAAATCGCGACATCGCGTCCAGCGTCCTGACACGAGGGGACATCGGTTGACAACCTCTCCTCCTCATCCGTTATTTGTTATGACAGAACGAGGCAGAAAGCACGAGCGTGCTGGCTCACCGTATCGGATTCCGCCCATGGCCGACCATGGAGTGCCGTCGCGAGATTTGCCGCTCCGGGGTTGGGCCCGTTGCGTGCCGGCCGGGCCGTGCGCTGCACCGGCCGAAGACAATTAGCCAGCAGCGAGATATTGCGATCACGGGGCCTCGCGCTTGACTGCCTCCGGCCTCAGCGCGCTCGTGCCGATCCTCGCTGCCTGTGTGCTCGCCATGGTCAGCCTCGCTGTCCGGGCATGGCGCTGGCGGTGCGGGCATGGGCCGGCGTGTGTCTCGCTCCGCGGCCTGTTCGCGATCCCGCGCCGCTACCTGGTCGATGTGCACGAGGTGGTGGCGCGCCGTCCCGCTCATGCGCGCATGCATATGCTGGCGGCGGGAGGGTTCCTGGCGGCTGGTCTCTTCGCCCTGCTCGCGATCTGCGGCGTGCTGCATGGGCCGATCGGCGTTGCCTTCGTGCTCACGTCCGGTGTTGCCGGCATCGTCGGCGCGCTGATCGACTTCGGGCGACGCCGACCACTGACGCCGCCGCAACTGTCCGACGGGCCGTATCGCCGGCTGCCCGGCCACCTGATGCTCGCGGATCTGTATCTGATGCTGGTCGGTGTGGCAGCGGCCAGCGATCGTCTGCCGGCCTGGCCCTCGGCCGTTGGCCTGATCCTGTTCGCGTTTGGCCTTGCTGCGCTGCTGCCGCTGGCCATGGTCGCTGGCGCCAACGCGCTGCGCCATGCTTTTGCCGGCGCGCTGTACCTTGCTTTCCACCCGCGTTCGGCCCGCTTCGGGAACGGACCGGATACGGCGCTTCGCCCGCTGGTGGATGTCGCAACCTCGCCGAAGCTCGGCGCAGATCGCGTCGCGGATTTCGCCTGGAACCAGTTGCTCGGCTTCGATGCCTGCGTGCAATGCGGGCGCTGCGAAGAAGCCTGCCCCGCCTTCGCCGCCGGCCTGCCGCTCAACCCGAAGAAGCTCGTCAACGACATCGCCGGAGCGATGGCGCCGACAACCTATGCCGGCTCGCCACATCCGGGGCTGGCGTCGGTGCTGCCGACCGGGCCGATCCTGCTTGGCGCGAACGGCGCCATCGCGCCGGAAACGCTGTGGGCCTGCACGACCTGCCGCGCCTGCGTCGATGCCTGCCCGATGATGATCGAGCATGTCGATGCCGTGATCGCGCTCCGCCGGTTCGCGACGCTGGAGCAGGGCGAGACGCCGGGCAAGGCGCCTGATCATCTCGCGGCGCTGCATGAAGCCGACACGCCGGGCGGGCAGGCATTGGCTGGGCGGCTCGATTTCGCCAGCGACATCAGCCTGCCACGCGCCAGGCCGGGCAAGCCGGTCGAGGTACTGCTGTGGATCGGCGAGGGCGGCTACGACCTGCGCAACCAACGCAGCCTGCGCGCGCTGATCCAGCTATTCCGCGAGGCAGCGGTCGATTTCGCCGTGCTGGAGGAGGAACGCGATTGCGGCGATACCGCGCGCCGGCTCGGCGACGAGGTCACGTTCCTGCGCCTGGCAGAGGCGAATATCGCGGCGCTCAGCGGTCTCGCGTTCCGGCGTATCGTCTCGGCCGATCCGCACGTCGTGCATTGCCTTTCCCGCGAATATGCGGCGCTCGGCGCAAATTACGAGGTGCTGCACCACACAACCTATCTCGACCGGCTGGTAGCGGAGGGGCGACTGCGCCTGAAGCCTGGGCTCGGGGGTCGCATCACCTATCACGACCCGTGCTATCTCGGACGCTATCTTGGCGAGACGGAAGCGCCGCGCGCGCTACTCGACCGGCTCGGTGCCGAGCGTGTCGAGATGGAACGTCACGGCAAGGGGTCGT
>JADYYZ010000174.1 GCA_020853405.1 Acetobacteraceae bacterium | reverse complement strand
CGGTCGAGCGGCCGGAACAGGCCGGAGCCGCGCAGGTTGTTGGTGATCACGGCGGGAATGTCGCGCGCGAAGCGGTCGGCGCCGGCCGAGGCGAAATCGGGGATCGCGATCGGCAGCGGGTCGGTGCGCGCCCGCTGGATCACGATTTCCGGCGGCTGCTGGGCGAAGCTGCTGGCGGGCAGAGCGGTGGCGGCGATCGCGGCGCCGCCGCCAAGCAGCAGCCGGCGCCGGTCGAAGGTCGGAAGGCTCATCGGATCAGGCCTCGTGGATTGAATCGCAGGTTCGATGCCTCAAGCACCGGGATCTTGTCGCGCGGGATTCTGAGCGGCGAGCATTTCGGGCTCAACAGCGCCCGTCTTACGGTTTCGAAAACCGCGCGCTGGCGCGGATCGCTGTAGCTCTCGGTCGGGATCACCTGCACGACCGCGCCGTCCGGGGTCATGCGCACGCGGACCACGATCTGGATCTGCTCGAGCCCCATCAGCCCGGCATCGACCGACCAGCAATCCTCGATCTGCGAGACCAGCGCGTTGGTCTCGCCCTGGCTGAGGCGGGCATTGGGGTTGCCCTGCGGGTTGCCGCCGCCTTGCGGCCTGCCGCCCGTGGGCTGGGCCTGGCGCTGCGGCTGCTGCGGCTGCTGCGCGCGCAGCCGCTCCAGCGTCGCCTGCAACGAGGAGCTTCCCTCCTGGGTGTTGCGGGTCGGCGGCGTGGTCGGCGCCGGCGGCGCGGGCGGCGAAGGGGGCGGCGGCGTGGGCGTGGGCGGCACCGGCGGTGTCGGCGGCTGCGGCGTCGGCTGCGGCGGGGCGGGCGGTGCCGGCGCCGGGCGTGGCGGCGGCAGGGGCGTGGGCGTCGGCTCGGGCGAAAGCGGCTGCGGCGCGTCGGGCTCTCGCACGGGGTCGGGCGGCGGCGGAGGCGGCGGGGGGGGCGGCGGCGGGGGCGGGGGCGGCGCCGGGGGGGGGGCGTCGGCGTCGGCGGCGTCGGTGTCGGCACCTCCGACGGGTGCTCGGTCGGCGGCTCGGGCGCCGGCGGCTCGGGGCTCGGCTGGGGCGCCTGGGCGGCGGCCTGGGTGCTGGGGCTGGTCACCAGGTCGACGCTCATCGCCATCTCGACCGGCTCGTCCAGCCGGCGCGGCAGCTCGATCAGCAGGGCCGCGAAGACCGCGATGTGCAGCGCCACCGAAAGGCCGATGGCACGCCGCATCGGGGTCGCGAACGCCTGGCGCAGTCGTCCGGCCGCGGGCGGCTCCGGCGGTGCCGGCCCCGGCCCATGGCTCTCCGTCACCGCCTCCGCGAGGGGGTCGGGCTCGGAGTGCCGGCGCTGCGGCAGTCCATCCACCTAGCCGCGCCGCTGCGGTTGCGGGGGCTGGCGCGGCGGCGGCACCGGGGCCGGCGCGGGCGGCTGGCTGGCGCGCGGGTCGGCCTGATCGGTGATCAGCGCCACCTTGGAGAAGCCGCCGCGGTTGATCGCGCCCAGCACCTCGGCCATGCGGCCATAGTTGGCGCCGCGGTCGCCGCGCACGAAGATGCGCAGTTCCGGCTTGTTCTGGGCGATCGCGGCAAGCCGTGCCGCCAGCTCCTCGACACTGGTCGGCTGTTCCTGCACGAAGATCGTGCCGTCGGCCTTCACCGAGACGGTCAGCGGCTCGTCCGGCTGGTTCACCTGGCTCGCCTGGGTGCGCGGCAGGTTGATCTCGACGCCCGCCGTCAGCAGCGGCGCAGTGACCATGAAGATGATCAGCAGCACCAGCATGACGTCGACCATCGGCGTCACGTTGATCTCGGCCATCGGCGCATAGCGGCCGCTGCCGCCGCCGCGCCGGGGGGCGCTGATCGCCATCGCCGCCTACTCCGCCGCCATCCGCTGCGCCGAGGCGCCCTCGGCCTGGCGCGACAGCAGGGCAGCGAACTCGGTGGCGAAGCCTTCCAGCCGGGCGGCGTAGCGGCCGAGCTCGGCGGCGATCTTGTTGTAGGCGATCACCGCCGGAATCGCGGCGACCAGGCCGATCGCGGTCGCGAACAGGGCCTCGGCGATGCCGGGTGCGACCACCGCGAGGTTGGTGTTGCGCATCGCCGCGATCGCGGTGAACGAGTTCATGATGCCCCAGACCGTGCCGAACAGCCCGACAAAGGGGGCGGCGCTGCCGACGGTAGCGAGATAGGTCATCCACTGCTCCAGCCGGCCCATCTCGCGCCCGATGGTCACCGACATCGCGCGCTCGATCCGTTCGCGCGCGCCGAGCCGGATCGCGTCGCTGCCGCCGGCAAGGCTCGCCGCGCTGCGCCGGAACTCGCGCATCGCCGCGGCGAACACGGCGGCCATCGGGTGCGCGGGCGCACTGCCGATGCGCTCGTACAGCTCGTCGAGCGAGCCGCCCGACCAGAACGCATCCTCGAACGCGGCTGCGCTCTGGCGCAGGCGGCGCAGCAGCATCGCCTTCTCGAAGATCACCGCCCAGACCAGCACCGAGGCGACCAGCAGCCCGATCATCACCGCCTTGACGACGAGATCGGCCTGCAGGAACAGGTGCCAGAAACTCAGTTGCGTTGCCGCCTCGCCGGCCAACGCCTGGCTGGCAAGTCCGGCGGCATCGACTGCGCGCTCCATCAGCACTCCTTCCGCGGGATCAGCCGCCCGCGTCTTGCTCACCCTCCGGCAGGGGCGCCAATGCCTCGCGCCACCGCGCCGGGATCCGCCGGGGCCGGCCCGCCGAAAGATCGGTGGCGACCAGCCCGATTCGCATGCGCGCCACAGTGATAACACCGGCAAGCACGCGCTGGTCCAGCGTAACCGACGCGCCGCCCAGCTCCCTCACCCGCGAGGCGACCAGCAGCGAGTCGTCAAGCCGGGCCGGCCGTAGATACTCGACCAGGACCGAACGCACCACGAACACAAGCCCTTGCACGGCCATCAATTCCTGGTGCGGCACGCCGCAGGCGCGCAGGAATTCGGTGCGTGCGCGTTCGGCGTAACGCAGGTATGTCGCGTGGTAGACGACCCCGCCGGCGTCGGTGTCCTCGAAATACACGCGAACCGGGAAGAAGTGGGTGCGGCCTTCCACCCAGCCGCTAGGGGCGGTCGTGCTGCTCATCCTGGCTATCGAAGGCAAGAAGGTCGGGCTGGCTGCCGGGGGGCGGCATCAGGCCAAGATGGCGCCAGCCGCGCTCGCCCAGCATCCTGCCGCGCGGCGTGCGCAGCAGGAACCCCTCCTGGATCAGGAAGGGTTCCACCACCTCCTCCAGCGTGTCGCGCTGTTCGGCCAGGGCGGCGGCCAGCGTCTCGACCCCGACCGGGCCGCCGCCATGGTGCTCGGCGATGCGGCGCAGGTATTTCCGGTCCATCGCATCGAGGCCGCGGGCATCGACATCGAGCCGGGTCAGCGCGGCGTCGGCGGCGGCCTGGCTGACCGGGGCGGCGCCGGCGCCCCGCTTGTTCGCCACTTCGGCGAAGTCGCGCACCCGCCGCAACAGCCGCCCTGCGATCCGCGGGGTGCCGCGCGAGCGCCTGGCGATCTCGGCGGCGGCATCCTCGTCGAGCGGCATGTCGAGCAGCGCCGCGCCGCGCCGCACGATCCGTTCCAGCTCCGCCGGCGTGTAGAAATCGAGCCGGAGCGGGATGCCGAAGCGGTCGCGCAAGGGGGTGGCAAGCAGCCCGGCGCGGGTGGTGGCGCCGACCAGCGTGAACGGCGGCAGGTCGATCCGCACGCTGCGTGCCGCCGGCCCCTCGCCGATGATCAGGTCGAGCTGGAAATCCTCCATCGCCGGATAGAGGATCTCCTCGATCGCCGCCTGCAGGCGGTGGATCTCGTCGATGAACAGCACGTCGCGCGGTTGCAGGTTGGTGAGGATGGCAGCGAGGTCCCCTGCCTTCTGGATCACCGGGCCGGAGGTTGCGCGGAATCCGACCCCCATCTCGCGCGCGACGATCTGGGCGAGCGTGGTCTTGCCGAGGCCGGGCGGCCCGGCCAGCAGCACGTGATCGAGCGCATCGCCACGGCCGCGCGCGGCTGCCACGAACACCTTGAGGTTGGCGCGCAGCGCCTCCTGGCCGATGAAGTCATCGAGCCGGGTCGGCCGCAACGCCGCCTCGGCGGCATCCGCCTCGCCATGCGCGGGCTGGACCACCCGCTCCTCGCTCATCGCATGCCTCTCATGGGGCGAGTTCCTTCAGCGCCTCGCGGATCAGCAGCTCGAATTTCTGGCCCCCAGCCTTCGCACCATCGCCGAGCCGTGACAGGGCGCGCTCGATCGCCGCCGCCGCCTCGGCCCGGCGGTAGCCGAGATTGGCGAGCGCCGAGAGCACATCGCCCGATACGTCGCCGCGCGGCGCGGCGGCGGTGGCACCGGCCGGCACCGGCAGCGCCGCCACCTTGTCCTTGAGCTCGGTCGCCAGCCGTGCCGCGAGCCGCGGCCCGACGCCCGGGGCGCGCGCCAGCATCGCCTTGTCGCCCCCTGCCACCGCGAGCGCGAGCTCGGCCACCGGCAGCGTGCCGAGGATGGAAAGTGCCACCCTCGCCCCCACTCCCTGCACCGTGACCAGCATGCGGAACCAGGCGCGTTCCGCCGCATCGAGGAAGCCGAACAGGCTGATCGCATCCTCCCGCACCTGGGTTTCCACGAGCAGGCTCAGCGCCTCGCCCGGCGCCGGCAGCGCGGAAAGCGTGCGGGTCGAACAGGTCAGCAGGTAGCCCACCCCGTGCACGTCGAGCACGCAACTGTCGATGCCGACGCTGTCCAGCCTGCCGGAGAGTTTGGCGAACATGATGACGCCGCGGCGGCTAGCGCGAGGCGGCCCAGGCGCGCCTGGTGGCGCGGTGGTGCGCGTGGCAGATCGCAACCGCGAGCGCGTCGGCCGCGTCCGCCCGGCGCAGGCTGGCCGCCGGCAGCAGGCGGCGCACCATCATCGCCACCTGGTCCTTGTCGGCATGGCCGTAGCCGACCACCGCCTGCTTCACCGCCATCGCGCCGTATTCGGCGACGGGGATGCCCGCCAGCGCCGGCGCCAGCAGCACCACGCCGCGCGCCTGGCCGAGCCGGAGCGTGCTGGTCGGGTTGCGGTTCACGTAGGTCTCCTCGACCGCTGCCTCGTCGGGACGGTGCTCGGCCAGCAGCGCCGCCAGCGCCGTGTGCAGCGCGGCGAGGCGCGATGCCACGGAGAGCGAATCGTCGGTGCTGACGACACCGTCGGCGACGTGGCGCAGCCGGTTGCCATCCGCCTCGACCAGGCCGAAGCCGGTATTGCGAAGCCCCGGGTCGAGGCCAAGGATCAGCATGGCGGGGCGGCCTCGCGGGTCACGCGGAAAGGAGCTGCATCACCTGGTCGGAGACCTCGAAATTGGCGAACACGTTCTGCACATCGTCGAGGTCGTCGAGCGCGTCGATGAAGCGCAGCACCGCGCGCGCCTGCTCCTCGTCGAGCCCGACGACGCTGGCCGGGCGCCAGTCGAGCTTCGCCTCCTCGGCGGCGCCGAAGCGCTGCTCCAGCGCATCGCGCACGGCGAGGAAATTCTCGGGCGCGCAGGTGATCTCGTGGCCGGCGTCGGTGCTCTCGGCGTTGTCGGCCGCCGCCTCGATCGCGGCCTCGAGCATGGCATCGGGTGTTGCCGCGGCGGCCGGGTAGCGCACCACGCCGAGCCGGCTGAACAGGAAGGCGACGCTGTTGGCCGCGCCCAGCTCGCCGCCATGCCTTGAGAACACCGCCCGTACGTCGCCGGCGGTACGGTTGCGGTTGTCGGTCAGCGCCTCGACGATCACCGCGATGCCATGCGGGCCGCGGCCTTCGTAGCGCACCGATTCGTAGGTTTCGCCGCCGCCGTCGCCACCCGCTTTCCTGATCGCGCGCTCGATCGTGTCGCGCGGCATGTTGATCTGGCGGGCGGCCGTCACGGCGGCACGCAGCCGCGGGTTGGCGGCCGGGTCGGGCAGGCCGCTTCGCGCCGCCACCGTGATCTCGCGGATGATCTTGCCGAAGGCGCGGGCACGCCGGGCATCCTGGGCGCCCTTGCGGTGCATGATGTTCTTGAATTGCGAATGGCCGGCCATGCCGGACGCTCCGATCGTGGGGTGTTCGCGGTTCGTGCCCGCAGATCGCGGCGCCTTACACCAATGGCCGTTCCGGCGGAAGGCACCCGCCAAGCCTGAGCGGCGCG
>JADYYZ010000173.1 GCA_020853405.1 Acetobacteraceae bacterium | reverse complement strand
GCCCGGTCGGCATCGACCAGCTGGCCGGCCCCAGCGAGATATATGTGCTGGCCGACGAGACCGGCGACGCCGTCACGCTCGCCACCGACCTGCTGGCACAGGCCGAGCACGACGTGCGCACCCGGGTTGGCCTGATCACCACCAGCCGCGCCGTCGCCGAGGCGACGCTTGCCGAGGTCGAGCGCCAGCTCAAGGATCTGGCGACACGCGACGTCGCAGGCCCGGCCTGGACCAACTATGGCGAGATCATCCTGTGCGAGGACGAGGCGGCGATGATCGCGGCGTCCGACCGGATCGCGGCCGAGCACCTGCAGGTGCACACGAAGGACCCGAAGGCGCTGGCAAAGCGCCTGCGTAACTACGGCTCGCTGTTCATCGGCACCATGGCCAGTGTGGTCTATTCCGACAAATGCTGCGGCACCAACCACACGCTGCCGACCATGGGGGCGGGCCGCTACACCGGCGGCCTCTGGGTCGGGTCCTACGTCAAGGTCTGCACCCACCAGTGGCTGGATGCGAAGGGTGTCGCCGCCGTCGCGCCGCACGCGGTGCGCCAGAGCGCCCGCGAGGGGCTGGAGGGTCACCGCCGCGCCGCCGCCCTGCGCCAGGGCTGGAACGACCGCACCCGCGCCCCGGCGGCCTGAAGGGCGGGTGCGGAGAGAGAGTAGGGAGGGAAGGGAACGACATGGCCGAGGTCGAACTCAACGGAGTGACGAAACGCTGGGGCGGTTTCGTCGGCGTCGATCGCTTCGACCTTGCCATCGCCGATCACGAGTTCGTCGTGTTCCTTGGTCCCAGCGGCTGCGGCAAGACCACCACGATGCGGATGATCGCGGGGCTCGAGGACCCGACCGAGGGCGAGATCCGCATCGGCGGGCGCCAGGTGAACAAGCTCGAACCCAAGGATCGCGACGTCGCGATGGTGTTCCAGAGCTACGGGCTCTATCCGAACCTCTCGGTCTACGAGAACATCCGCTTTCCCCTGAAGGTGCGCCGTGTCGATGCGGCCACGCATGACGGGCGCGTGCGCAAGGCCGCCGCCATGATGGAGCTTGGCGAGCTGCTGCATCGGCTGCCGCGCGAGCTTTCCGGCGGCCAGCGCCAGCGCGTCGCGCTTGCCCGCGCCATCGTGCGCGAACCGGCGCTGTTCCTGATGGACGAGCCGCTCTCCAACCTCGATGCCAAGCTGCGCGTCTCGACCCGCGCGCACCTGAAGCACCTGCACCACGAACTCGGCGTCACCACCATCTATGTCACGCACGACCAGATCGAGGCGATGACGCTGGCCGACCGGATCGTCGTGATGAGCAAGGGCCGGGTGCAGCAGATCGGCACGCCCGCCGAGATCTACGACCGGCCCGCGAACCTGTTCGTTGCCGGCTTCATCGGCTCGCCCGGCATGAACCTGCTGGAGGGTGCGCTCGACGGGCACGGCCGTTTCGTTGGCCAGAATGTCGATGCCGCCGGCCTGCCGGCCGCGCCCGCCGGCCCCGCCGTGCTGGGCTTCCGCGCCGAGGACGCGGTGCTGGTCGCCGACGATGGCGGCCCTTGCGATCTTGCCGCCGAGGTGTTCAGCGTCGAACTGCTGGGTGATGCCACCATGGTGACGATCCAGGCAGGCGGTGCGCTGGTCGCGGTCAAGGGCGCCAAGGGATATCGCTGCGCGATCGGCGATCGCGTGCGCATCCGCCTCCAGCCTGGCGCCGCCACGCTGTTCGACAAGGCAAGCGGCGAGCGCCTGCGCGTCGCCGCCGCCACGCCCGTGCCTGCATCCGCCAGCATCCGTTGAAAGGAACGGCCATGATCCGCCGCAGGACGTTTTCCGCCGCAGCCCTTGCCGCCGTGGCCCTTCCGGCCAGGGCGATGTGCCCGTTCGACAACACCCAGCAGGTGAAGATCCTGGCGCCGAGCTTTGCCGCCTGGCGCGCGGTGACCGCCGCGATGCAGGAATGCGCCAACGTGCAGGTCGAACTCGACCTCCAGTACAAGGAGAAGCAGCCGGCGGCGCTGGCAGCGCGGCCCGCGCTCTACCAGGTGGCGGGCGTTGCCATCAACAGCCTGGTGCCGCTGCTTGATGACAACACGGTGCGCCCGCTCGACGATTTCATCAGCCGCCACGGCCAGCAGCTGGAGCCGATCCAGCTGATCCGCATCAACAACCGCGTCATGGCGATCGCCATGATGATCAACATCCAGCACCTGATGTACCGCCGCGACATCTTCCAGGAGCTGGGTATCGCGCCACCCACCAGCTACGACCAGGTGCTGGCGGCGTGCGAGGCGATCAAGCGGTCGGGCAAGGTCGCCTATCCGCTGGGCGGCACCTACAAGACCGGCTGGGATCTCGCGACCGAGTTCGTCAACCTGTTCTTCGGCTTCGGCGGGCGGTTCTTCGCGCCGAACAACACGCCGACGCTGAACGCCGAGCCGGGGCGCAGGACGCTGGAGATGATGCGGGCGCTCACCGCCTTCATGGACCCCGAATACCTCACCTCCGATGCGACCTTCGTGCAGCAGCAGTTCCAGCGCGGCCGCATCGCGCTGGCCAATCTGTGGTCGTCGCGCGCGGCGGCAGTCGACGATCCGAAGGAGAGCATGGCGTCGG
>JADYYZ010000172.1 GCA_020853405.1 Acetobacteraceae bacterium | reverse complement strand
GGCGCAGCGGCTCCAGCGCCAGCACCGCGGCGTCGGCGAGCGCGTGCAGCCCGGCGGGGCGCCCGGCCGCGATCGCCGGGTCGGGTACCAGGGCGAGGAAGCCGTCGATCTCGGCCAGCACCCAGGGTGCGGTCGCGAACGGCCCGAAGCGGCGGGCGAGGGCAGCGAGGGAGGCAGCGATGTCGGCCTCGACAGCGCCATCGGCGAGCGCGATCGGCGCCTTCAGTGTCGCATGGAAGCCGTAGCGGGCTGCCTCGCTTGTGATCTCGCCATGCCGGGCCGAGGCGGGCAGGAATGTCTCGCCGCTTGCCGCGTCGCGACCGAGCCAGCGGCACGCGAAACGCCAGAGCGCCGTGTTCGCGGGCGGCGCCCAGTAGGCAGCGTACCTCACGCGATCCGCACGCCTTCGCGCCAGACCGCCTCGATCAGCGCGGCCCCGGCGGGCAGCCAGTTGGCGGCGACCAGGTCGGCACGGCAACCCACCTCCAGCCGGCCGCGGTCGCCAAGCCCGGCCAGGCGGGCAGGCACGTCGCTGACCATGCGGCAGGCATCGGCCAGTGCCAGGCCATAGGTCTGGTGCAGGCGGAACATCGCCTCGATCAGCGCGCTCGGCACGTAGTCGGACGCAAGCGCGTCGAGCAGGCCGCGTTCGGCGAGCTCGGCAACCGCGAGATTGCCGCTGTGGCTGCCGCCGCGCACCACGTTCGGGGCGCCGCCCAGCACCGCCATGCCTGCCTCGTGCGCGGCCCGGGCGGCTTCGAGCGTGACCGGAAACTCGGCGATGCGGATGCCATCGGCGATCGCCTCGGCGACATGCGCCTCGGTGCGGTCATCGTGGCTCGCGAGCACGACGTCGCTGCCGGCAAGGCGCGCCAGCACGGCGCGGCGGTTGTGCGGCACGCGCTCGGCGCCGGCGGCGAACACGTGCTCGATCCTGGCGAGCTCCTCCGCCCCGCGCCGCCGGTTCCACGGCAGCGCCCGCCAGGCAGCGACGTCGGCGAACTGCTTCTTGCCGGGGGTGTGGTCCATCAGCGAGACGAGGCGCAGGCCCGGCTCCTCGGCCAGCCGGTCGAACTGGCCGGCGATGTCGCGCGCGGGCAGTTCGACACGCAGATGCAGGAAGTGTTCGGCGCGCAGGCCGGCCCGCAGCAGCCTGAGCGCCGCCAGCCCCTGGCCGAGCGAATCCGCCCTGCCGGCGTCATCGGCCTCGTCGGTCAGGCACAGCGCATCGAACACCGTGGTGACGCCGCTGGCGGCGGTCTCGCGGTCGTGGGCCGCCATCGCCGCAAGGCCGGGAATGCGGGCACCGGTGCGGGGTTCGATCGCGCGCTCGAAATTATCGGTGTGCAGGTCGACCAGCCCCGGCAGCAGGAACGCACCACCGAGCCGGATCGCGGATGGAACGTTCGTGCCGCCCCTGCCGATCGCGCCAATGCGGCCCGCGCGGAGTTCGAGGGTGCCGGCAAACACCTCGTCGGGCGTGACCAGCCGTGCCTCGGTCAGCAGCAGGTTGGGCGGGGTGGGGTGCATGGGCCTCGCGCGCGACGCGGTGTCGGCGGTTGCAAGGCCATGAAGCGGACGCCCGGTCAAGAAGCACGAGGGGACCAGGACGGGCAGGGCCCGTCAACCCAGCGTAGAGTGCCGGTGCCACTGCCACGAACGGCGCTTGCATGCGGGTGCGCGCGGAACTTGGTTTGCCTCATGCGGCGAACTAGCATAAAGTAAATTGCTGGGCCAACGCGCATAATGAGACGCCATTCGTTATCGCGATGCCCGGCCATGAGCTGCGGCGCAAGCCGCGTCGGATGCGCAACCTGCGCCAGGGGATGAGCATGAGGTTTGCCGAGATCGGCCAGCAGTTGCGGCAGTACCGGCTGGAATCCGGCCTTCGTGCCGAGGAGATCGCCGCCCGCCTCGGCGTCTCGCGCGCCGCGCTCTATCGCTACGAGAAGGGCGAGGTGATCAAGCTCGACACCATCAAGCGGCTGGCGGAACTGCTGAAGATCTCGCCCCTGTCGCTGCTTGGCATCGGGGTCGAGTACCTGCCGCGCGCCAATCTGTATTTCGAGCGGATCCGCCAGCTCGAGGAAACCGCCGACCAGGTGCTGCAGGCGTTCGGACCGCTGAACTACCAGGTGACCACCGACGCCTTCGATGCCGCCCTGGCCGAAGCGCTGGCCGAGGCGGCGGAACTCGCCGACGGCGACCGCCAGATGCTGCGTGCCCAGGGCGAGCAGCTGATGAACATCCTGGCTGCCCGCAAGCGCATCTACCAGGCACGCAAGCCGTCGATCATCGCGATCATCCCGTCGGCGTCGCTCGCGCGCTTCATCAGCCTGGGCGTCGCCGGCCACGTGCCGACCAGCGAGCGCGTACGGGCACGCTGCCGCGAGGCCGCGATCGCCGAGGCCGAGAACATCGCCGCCCTGATGGAGGCCGAGCCGATGGGCGTGCAGTTAGGGCTGATGGACGGCATCGAGCCGAACGGCAATTTCAAGCTGATGCGCAACCGCGAGCGCGCGGCGCTGTCGGTCAACCCGTTCCGGCTGGAGGCGCACCCGGTTGCCCAGATCGGCGTCGCCATGGTCACCGCCGCCGAGGAAGCGATCGCGATGCACCAGCGGGTCGCCGAACAGCAGTGGCGCGAGGCGCAGAAAGGTGGGGCGGCGGCCCGCCTCGTGCGCGCGATGATCGCCGAGGCGCGCGTGCCGCTGCCGGCCTGATCGGCCCCCGCCTGAACGGCTCTCGCCTGATCGGCCCCCGCCTGAACGGTTCCCGCCTGATCGGCTCCGCCTGATCGGCGACGGCCGCAGGGTCGGGCATCGGTAGCTGCGGCGCGGGCAGGACGAAGGGGGCGGCCCCGTCCGGGACCGCCCCCAGCGTGCTGTGCCGGCGGGGCGCCTATTGGATCAGGATGTTGCTGCCCGTGCCGCCATTCAGCAGGTCGAGCCCGGCGCCGCCGATGAGAACGTCGTCGCCGGCATCGCCGTTCAGGATGTCGTCGCCGGCACCGCCGATAAGAACGTCGTCGCCGTCGCCGCCATTGGCCACCAGCAGCAGCCCGGCATCGAGGCCGGATGCCTCGATCACATCGTCGCCGCCAAGACCGTTGATCACCAGCCGGTCGCCGGCGCCGTAGTTGAGGATCTGCACCTCGGCCGAGAGCCCGAACACCTGCACGAAGCCGTTGCCGCCGACGATCAGGATCACATCGTCGCCGTTCGTGCCCTGCACGGTGACGGTATCGGCCGCGGCATCGTCGCCACCGCCGGCGGCGGCGAGATCGACCGAGGCTGTGGTCACGTCGGTTCCCGACAGGTCGTTGACGACGATGCTGTCTGCACCGCCCAGAGCATGGAAGTCGATCTTTTCCATGTCGTTCAGGTCCATCACCACGCTGGCGATGTTGCGGAAGAAGATCACGCGCCCGCCATTGGCCGAGATGTCGATGACCTCGCCGACGTTTGCGCCGTTGAACAGCATGGTGTCGGTGCCGTCCTGGCCTTCCAGCGTGTCGTTGTCATCGCCGGGGTTCCAGACGAACGTGTCGTCGCCCGCGCCCATCAGCGCGACATCATCGCCGTCGCCGCCATTGAACAGGTCGCCGCCCTCCGAGCCCACGAACAGGTCGTTGCCCAGGCCGCCATTCATGCTGAGCTTGATGGCGCCTGCTTCCAGGCTGCTGGCATTGATCACGTCATCGCCGCCAAGGCCGTTCAGCACCAGCGTGTCGTTCAGGGCTTCGGAGAAGAACAGGTTCACCTGGGCAGGCAGGCCGAACACGGTGATGCCACCGACATCACCCGTCACGCCGAATACGTCGCCGCCGTTGGTCGCGTTGACCGTCACGGTGTCGGCCGCGCCGTCGCCGCTGCCGCCTGGCCCCCGCAGATCGAGGTCGATGCGCGTTGCGTCGGTGCCGGAAAGGTCGCCGAGGGTGATGCTGTCGGCGCCGCCCAGCGCCCGGAACTCGATGGTCTCGACATCGTTCAGATCCATGGTGACGTTGGCGACATCGCGCAGGAACAGCACCCGCCCGCCATTCGCCACGATGTTGATGGTCTCGCTGATGTTCGCTCCGAAGAACAGCATGGTGTCGGTGCCGTCCTGACCCTCGAGCGTGTCGTTGCCGTCGCCCGGATTCCACTGGAACACATCGTCGCCGGCGCCCATCAATGCCAGGTCGTCGCCATTGTCGCCGAAGATGAAGTCGTTGCCGTCGCCGCCGAGGACTGTGTCCCCGCCCTGGCTGCCCAGGATCGTGTCGTC
>JADYYZ010000171.1 GCA_020853405.1 Acetobacteraceae bacterium | reverse complement strand
GGCATGCTGATGGCGGCGGCGGACCTGCTGGCCCGCAACGCCACACCGACCGAGGCCGAGGTGGCCGAGGCGCTGGCCGGCGTCTTGTGCCGCTGCACCGGCTACCGGAAGATCATCGACGCCGTGCTGGATGTCGTCGGCACGCGCCGGGCAGCGACCGGCACTGTTGGCGCGCGGCTGGCCAAGGTCGATGGAATCGCCAAGCTCGACGGCACCGAGAAGTTCGGCGCCGACGCCCTGCCCGACCAGGCAGTGCTGACGCTGCGGGCAGTGCGGAGCCCGCATCCGCATGCTCGCTTCGCGATTGGCGCCCTCGGGCCGCTTCATGCGCGGTTCCCCGGCCTCGTCCGCGTGCTGAGCGCTTCCGACATCCGCGGCCAGAACCGCTACGGCATCTACCCGACCGGCAAGGACCAGCCGGCGCTGGCCGACGGGCTGGTGCGCCATCGCGGCGAGGCCCTCGCTGCCCTGGTCGGAGATGCCGCCACCATCGCCGCGATCCGCGACGAGGACCTGCCGATCACCTGGCAGGTGCTGGAGCCGGTGACCTTCGATGATGCGCCCGATCGCCCCGCGCTCCATCCGCACCTGCCCGACAACGTGCTGTGCCGCGGGCGCCTCGCACGCGGCGATATCGCGGGGCGGGGCGAACTCGCCGCCGCGGTGACGCTCGGGACCCGCTTCGTCGAGCACGCCTATATCGAGCCGGAGGCCGGCTATGCGCGCCGCGTCGGCGAGCGGATCGAAGTCGTCGCCTGCACCCAGACACCGTACATGGACCGCGACGAGATCGCGCTGATCCTTGGGCTTCGCCCCGACCAGGTGCGGGTGGTTCCGACCGCCACCGGTGGCGGATTCGGCGGCAAGCTCGACCTTTCGCTGCAGCCCCTGGTGGCCACCGCCGCCTGGCTGCTGGGCCAGCCGGTGCGCGCGGTCTATTCGCGGCCCGAAAGCATGGCAAGCACCACCAAGCGCCACCCCGCGCGCATTCGCGCAGAGGCAACGTGCGATGCAGATGGGCGGCTCAGGACCTTCTGCTTCCGGGGCGACTTCAACACGGGCGCCTATGCGAGCTGGGGGCCGACCGTTGCCAACCGCGTTCCGGTGCATGCCAGCGGCCCCTATCGCGTGCCCGCCGTGCTCGCCGAGACGCGCGCGATCCATACCAACGATCCGCCCGCGGGTGCCTTCCGCGGTTTCGGCGTGCCGCAGTCGGCGCTGGCGGGCGAAGCGCTGATGGATGCGCTGGCCGCCCGCGCCGGGCTCGATCCGCTGGAATTCCGGCTGCTGAACGCGCTCGGCCCCGATGACCCGACGCCCACCGGCCAGGTGCTGGGCCAGGGGGCAGCACTTCCGGAATGCCTGGTGGCGCTGCGGCCGGCCTGGCGGCGGATGCTGGACGAGGTGCACGCCTTCAACACCGGTGCCGGTGGGGCGGCGCGGCTGGGTGCCGGCATCGCCTGCATGTGGTACGGTATCGGCAATACCGGCATGTCGAACCCCTCCGAGATGGAGCTCCGCCTTTCCCCGGATGGCACGATCACGCTCCATTCCGGCGCGGTCGATATCGGCCAGGGATCGAACACGGTCATGGTGCAGATCGCGGCCGAGGCGCTCGGGGTGGCTCCGGGCGCGATCGCCCTGGTCGCCGGCGATACCGATCGCACCCGCGATGCCGGCAAGACTTCGGCCAGCCGCCAGACCTTCGTCTCCGGCAACGCGGCCCGGCTGGCGGCCGAGGCGCTGCGCCGAGAGATCCTGCGCGCGGCGAACGCGGGCGAAGAGGCGGCGATCATCCCCGGCACGCCGCTTCGCGTGCTGGACGCCGGCCGCGAGGTGGCGCTGGCCGAGGCGCTCTCGGGCATCGGCAGGTTCGACCCGCCGATCACCGCACTCGACCAGGACGGCCAGGGCACGCCCTATGCCAGCTATGCCTTCGCCGCGCAGTGCGCGCTGGTCAGCGTCGATTGCGAACTCGGCACCACGCGGGTGCTCGGCATCGCTGCCGCCCACGATGTCGGGCGCGCCATCAACCCCGAGCTGGTGGAAGGCCAGATCCATGGCGGCATCGCGCAGGGGCTGGGGCTTGCGCTGATGGAGGAGTTCGTCCCCGCCCGCACCGAGAACCTGCACGACTACCTGGTCCCGACCATCGGTGACATCCCGCCGATCGAGGTGATCCTGGTCGAGAAGCCCGACCCGCTCGGCCCCTACGGCGCCAAGGGCGTGGGCGAACCGGCGCTGATCGCCACCGCGCCGGCGATCCTCGCGGCGATCCGCATGGCGACGGGGGCAGCGATTTTCGACGTGCCGGCAACGCCCGACCGCGTGCGCGCGGCGATCCTGGCAGCTGGCCGATGACCACGACCAGGCAGAGCACCGACGCGCCCGAGGAAGCGGCCCTGGCGGCTGCCGCCGAACGCGGCCAGGACATCGTGGTCTGCGATGCCTGCCCGGTGCTGTGCCGCATCCGCCCGGGGCGCAGCGGCGCCTGCGACCGCTACGCCAACCGCGACGGCGCGCTGGTGCGCATGGACCCGCTGGTGGTCCTGGCCCGCGCGCACGAAGCCGTGCCGTTCCTGGGTGCAGCGGAAGCCTGGCCGGCGCACGCGGAGAAGTTCCTGACCGGCATCGGCGCCGGCACCACCTATCCCGACTACAAGCCGGCACCCTTCATCGTC
Source organism: Acetobacteraceae bacterium (assembly GCA_020853405.1). GTDB lineage: Bacteria > Pseudomonadota > Alphaproteobacteria > Acetobacterales > Acetobacteraceae > JADYYZ01. The sequence goes on along the minus strand of JADYYZ010000171.1, from coordinate 1,494 downwards.
GGCAGCACGATCGACGGCATCGACATGGTCACCGTGGTGACCGAAGGCATCTTCAGCTATTGCGGGCTGAAGCTGAAGATCGACACCGACCGCTGGCTGGGGCCGGAGTGCGCGCCGGTGCGCGCCGGCGGCGAACAGGTGGGGCATGTGACGACCGCCGAATATGGCAGCCAGATGCTCTCGATCGGCGGCGTGCGCCACCTGACCGGCGGCTCGAAGCATGAAGGCCAGGTGACCTGCGCCACCATGCTGGCGCTGGCCGGCCGCGAGGCGGTGGAGCTTGCCATCGACGGCGGCGAGCAGCTCACCGTGCAGGCGGGAAAGCCGCCGGTCATCGGCGGCGTCGCCGAGGCGCGCATGCGCGTCGGCTGCGGCAGTGCCACGATCGGCATCTTCGCGCGGCAGTGGCTCGGCCATGCCGATGAGGTGATCGTCATCGATGACCACATCACCGGCGTGCTTTCGGAACACCAGGCGGGCCGGTTCCTGGGCATGAAGCCGGCCGGCATCCGGGTGCGCGGGCGGCGCAGCACGCCCGGCCGCTATTTCCAGGTCGCGAACCCCGGCACCCGCTGGGGCGGCACCGACATCGAGGACCCGCTGGAGATCATCGACCGGATCGAGCCGAAGACCGCCTGGCCCGGGCTCAGGCTGCTGATGGTCTCGACCACCGGCGAGCATGCTGCCTGGTTCGTGCTCGACGAGGCGCTGGCGCCGCGGCCGGCGCCGATGCCGGAGGCGATCGGAAGGGTCGTTTCGCGCATCGCCGAGAACTGCGAGCCGGCGCTGACCAGCGTGCTGTTCATGGCCGGCGCCGGCGGCTCGCTCCGCGCCGGCGTCACCGAGAACCCGGTGGCGCTGACCCGGAGCGTGCAGAAGGGCCAGACGCGCGTCACCGCGGGCGGGGCGAAGGTGCAGCTCTGGCCGGGGGGCGGCATCACCTACATGGTCGATGTGCTGGCGATGCCGCTCGACAGTTTCGGCTACGTGCCGACGCCGGCGCTGGTCGCACCGATCGAGTTCACGCTCCCCCGCGATGCCTATGCTGGCCTGGGCGGGCATGTCGAGCGCATCCGCCCGCTGGAAAGCTTGCGCGACGAACCGCGGCTCGAGCTGCGCGCACGGCCCACGGCGCCGCCATGACCGCGCTGGTTCAGGCCCTGGCCGATGGCAGGCTGCACCTCAACCACGGGCCGATCGACTGCATCCTGCGTGCCTGGGGTGCCGGGCACGAGGTGGCCGCGGCCTATCGCCAGGCGGCTGCGGCATTCGGCACGGTGCTGCCCGAGCTCTGCGCCGAGCTCGCGACCCTGCGCCAGCCCAGCGGTCCGGCGCTGTCGGGGCCGGTCGCGCGGCGCATGCGGGCGGCGACGCTGCCCTTCGCGGCGGAACATTTCATCACGCCGATGGCGGCCGTCGCCGGCAGCGTCGCCGACCACCTGCTGGCGGCGCTCTGCGCCGGGCGCACGCTGGAAAAGGCGTTCGTCAATGACG
>JADYYZ010000170.1 GCA_020853405.1 Acetobacteraceae bacterium | reverse complement strand
TGCTGGTGCGGGTGAAGGACGGCAAGCTCCGCCGCGGCCAGAAGATCCGCATGATGAGCACGGGTGCCGCGCACCCGATCGAGCAGGTGGGCGTGTTCCGCCCCAGGATGACCGCGGTCGACGAGCTTGGCCCCGGCGAGGTCGGCTACATCACGGCGGCGATCAAGACGGTCGCCGACTGCAATGTCGGCGACACCATCACCGACGACCGCCAGCCCGCGCACGAGCCGCTGCCGGGCTTCAAGCCATCGGTGCCGGTGGTGTGGTGCGGCCTCTATCCCACCGAGGCCGACGATTTCGAGAAGCTGCGCGAGAGCCTTGCGAAACTCCGGCTGAACGATGCGAGCTTCCACTACGAGGCCGAGACCAGCGCGGCACTTGGCTTCGGCTTCCGCTGCGGCTTCCTGGGGCTCCTGCACCTGGAGATCGTGCAGGAGCGGCTTGCGCGCGAGTTCGATCTCGACCTGATCGCGACCGCGCCGTCGGTGGTCTATCGGCTGCGGCTGACCGACGGCCGGGAGATCGAGCTGCACAATCCCGCCGACATGCCCGACCAGGTCAGGATCGACCATATGGAGGAACCCTGGATCAAGGCCACGATCCTGGTCCCCGACGACCATCTGGGCGCGGTGCTGAGCCTGTGCAACGACCGCCGCGGCCAGCAGGTCGACCTGACTTATGTCGGCAACCGCGCGATGGCGGTCTATCGGCTGCCGCTGAACGAGGTGGTGTTCGACTTCTACGACCGGCTGAAGTCGGTGTCGCGCGGCTACGCCAGTTTCGACTATGCGATGGACGGCTACGAGGAAGGCGACCTCGTGAAGATCTCGATCCTGGTCAACAACGACCCGGTCGATGCGCTGAGTTTCATCGCGCACCGCAGCCAGGCCGAGCGACGGGGCCGGGCGATCTGCGAGCGGCTGAAGGAGCTGATCCCCCGCCAGCTGTTCAAGATCGCGATCCAGGCCGCGATCGGCGGGCGCGTGATCGCGCGCGAGACGCTTGGCGCGCTGTCGAAGGACGTGACCGCCAAATGCTACGGCGGCGACATCACCCGCAAGCGGAAGCTTCTTGAGAAGCAGAAGGAAGGCAAGAAGCGGATGAAGCAGTTCGGCAAGGTCGAGATCCCGCAAAGCGCCTTCCTGGCGGCCTTGAAGATGGAGGCGTGATCCCTGGCGCACGAAGGTTTCACCTTCGTGCGCTCAGGCGCCGGCGCTTCGCTTGGCTCGCCGCCTCGCGGCGGCGCTGCCCCGCAGCAGGGCGGCGGGCCGGAGACGGCGCGGCGGGTGCGCTGACGCCTGATCGCCTCGACCCGAAGCGATCGGGCGTCAGGCGGCGATGCTCTCCTTGAAGTCGATCGGGCAGGCGCCGCTGCTGCAATCGACGTGCTCGCGCGCGACCTCCTCGCGCGAGGCCTGGCCGGCTTCCGCGATCGCCTGGGCGATCTGATGATAGAGGCCGGTGTTGATCGGCTCCTCCGGCTGGTACTCATAGGCCGTCACGTCCGACTGCGGCATCACCGAGACGCATCGCACCCGCGGCTGGTGCATCAGGATCGCGCGGCGGAAATTCTCGAACGTCACGGTCTTCGGGTCGTATTTCAGCGTGTACGACACCTGGTTGCCGGTATCCGGCGCAAGCGGCGCGCCGGCCTCGTCGACGCCGCGGATCCAGTATTTCTCGAGCAGCTCGAGGAAGCGGAACTGCTCCTCCGGCGTTGCCTCGCCGGCGGTGACCAGGATCTCGGAAAGGCCCAGCCGCTCGGCCAGTTTCACGATCTCGGGCTGGGTCGGGAAGCCGACCACCGTGGTGTTGGAATAGCTGCGCAGCTTCTTGATCGGATAGCCGCGCGCGGCATAGTCGGCGACCATCGGGTCGTCGTTGCGGAACTGCACCCAGCGCAGGAAGGCCCGCATGCTGGGCAGGTGCACGCCCTCGGTCAGGCCGAACAGTTTGCTGGTGGTGCCGGCCGGCTTCACGGTGCTTTCGGTGTGCGGGGAAACCAGGCCGAGCTCGGCCGAATATTTCACTGCCTCGTCGTGCACGGCCCGGCGGAACTGCGCGAGCTTGCTCCAGAACGTGGCGGATTTTTCCAGATCCAGCAGCTCGCGGAAGCCAAGGCCGAAGCGGCCGAGCGCGTATTCGTGCAGGCCGGTGATGCCCACCCCGATGCGGTTGGTGCGCCGCGTTTCCGGCGCATACAGGCAATCCATGAGGTTGGTGCGAATCAGCGCTCGGGTCGCGGCCCGGAATGCCTCCTCGGCTTCGGCGTCGTCCTCGGCGTGATAGGGCACGACGTCGCCGACCACGCAGTAGCCGCCCAGCATGAACAGCGAGATTTCGCCGCAGGGGTTGGTGATCTGGCCATAGGGTGCCGCTGCCGCGCGGCGGGCGAGCGCCTTCATCAGCGGCCGCGTCGCCTCGGCCACCTGGTACTTCCTGCTGCCGCAGAATTTCCCGGTCCGCAGGTATTCGTCGAGGCCGGCATTGTTGGCAACCAGCATGTCCTGGTTGATGAAGCCGGGCTCGCCGGTGCCGTCGTGATAGGCCGCCCGGGTCGCGGCGTCGAACACCGCATGCGCGTGGCTCCAGCCGGCGCGCGGCCGTGCTGCCTTCGG
>JADYYZ010000169.1 GCA_020853405.1 Acetobacteraceae bacterium | reverse complement strand
GCTGGTCGATCGCCGCGCCGGCGCCCGACTGACCGCCTTCGTTCAGCCAGAGACCGGGTACCATCGCCGAGTAGTACGGCCCCCAGATGCCGGGAATGAAGATCGGCGCCTGGCTGCTCGCCATGGTACAGGCGGAGGTGCCGAAGACATACGCCATGCGGTTCAGCAGCGTACCATGATCGGCACGCACGCCGACCGACCCGATGCCGCCCGCATGCGCATCGATCAGCCCCGCGGCGACCGCGGTGCCCGGCGCAAGCCCGAGCTCGGATGCTGCCTGCGCGGTCAGCCCGTGGCCGAGCGCGGTGCCGGCGGGCACGACCAAGGTGCCGATCCGCGAGAACCCTTCCTCGGCGAGATCGCCAAGTCCGGCCTTCCGGAAATAGTCCGCATCCCAGCGTGCCTCGTGCGCGAGATAGGTCCATTTGCAGGTGACGGTGCAGGTCGAGCGCGCGAGCGCGCCGCTCGCGCGCCAGCTGAGGAAATCGGCGAGGTCGAAGAACTGCCAGGCTGCCCGGTACGTCTCGGGCAGGTTCTCCTTGAGCCAAAGCAGCTTCGGCGTCTGCATCTCGGGCGAGATCGTGCCGCCGACATAGGCAAGGACCGGATGGTTCGTGCGGTTGATGCGCCCTGCCTGATCGAGCGCGCGATGGTCCATCCAGACGATGATGTTGCGGCCGGCATCGCCGTGCGGCCCGACCGGAAGCGGCGCCCCGCCCTCGCCCACGACCACCAGCGAACAGGTCGCATCGAAGCCGACGCCCTCGATATCCTGAGGCGCCAGGCGGGCGACCGCCATCGCCTCGTGCACGCTGGCCGCGATCGCGCGCCAGATATCCTCGCCCGACTGTTCGGCGAGGTCCGGCCCGTCCCGGTGGAGCGCGATGTCGCGCCGGGCGGTCGCTGCCATGCTCCCCTGCCGGTCGAAGATGCCGACGCGGGCGCTGCCGGTGCCGACATCGACGCCAATGAAATACCCGGCCATCTCCTCGCGACCCCGTCGACGGGCGAGCGTGCGGCGGCGATCAGGCGGCGGTGCGGTGCGGGGGTTCGGCGCGCGTGCCGTCCGGATTGCGCAGATAGACGCCGTGCTCCAGCTGCTGGCGACGCAGCTCCTCGATATCGACGTCGGCCGGCGCGCGGTTGCCGCGCACCGAGATTCGGGCGGCCCGGCCCGCCGCCTCGCCCATCGCCATGCAGGTCGCCATCACGCGGATCGCGCCCATCGCCTCGTGGGTCGCGGAAATGCTGCGCCCTGCGACCAGCAGGCTGCCGACCTTCTGCGGCACCAGCGAGCGATACGGAATGTCGTAGCAGTCGCCGCACCAGATCAGCGTGCAGCCGTCGTCGGCGGGACGGTGGATGTCGATCGGGTAGCTCGCGACCGCGATCGCATCGTCGAAATGGCGGCAGGCCAGCACATCTTCCTGGGTCATCACGTAGCGGCCGACGATGCGGCGCGTCTCGCGGATGCCGAGGAAGGGTGCGGTCCTGGTGAAATACGCCTTCTCGAAGCCGGGCACGTAGCCCACGAGATAGGTGATGATGTCGTCGATCTGGGCGCGGCCCTCGATCTCGCCCTTCGTCAGGCTGCGGGCGTCGGTGCCGTCGGTGCCCTTGACCCGGGTCATGTTGATCCAGGCTTCGCCCTTCTTCAGGCCGGTGATGATGATGGTGCGCTCGTTGGGGATGGAAAGCCCGCGCTCGGCCTTGGCCCTGGCCATCAGTTCGCGAAGCCCGACCACGATGAACTGGTGGTTCTGCCCGAAATACTCGGCCGGGATGAAGTCGGTGAGATAGGTGCGCGCCGCTGGCGGCGCGTTGGCGATGGCCAGCCGCAGCGCGTCGGTATCGACACCGGCAAGGCAGAACATCAGCGTCGGCGGCTGCATGCCACCCTGGGCGTCGCCCTTCTCGGTCGGCACGCCGGAACGGAAGGCAACATCGGCATCGCCCGTGCAGTCGATCACCACCCTGGCAAGGATCGCGCTGCGGCCGCTTTTGCTTTCGGTGATGACGCCGCGGATCTCGTCGCCGTCCATCACCACGTCGGAGAAGAAGGTGTAGAACAGCACATCGACGCCGGCTTCGGTCAGCATTTCCAGCGCGACCGTCTTCACCGCCTCCGGCTCGACCAGCGTGATTCCCATATGCAGCGGGCAGGGCCGGTGCTCGCTCGCGCCGTCGCGTTCCCGGCGCAGCCGGCCGATGAATTTCTGCGGCAGCCCGTCGATGATCTGGTTGCCCTTCTGGCCGAGGAAGCCGAGCACGGGCAGCCCGATCGTCATGTTGCCGCCGACGAAACTGCGGCTTTCGATCAGCCCGACCCGCAGCCCGTCCTCGGACGCGGCCAGCGCCGCGGTAAGGCCCGCCGGCCCGCCGCCGACGACCAGCACGTCGTACTCGGCGGCGACGGGCGTGGCACGCGCCGGTTCGTCGATGAAGCGGGTCGATGCGGTGGGCATGCTGGCAGTCCTTCCGTCAGTCACGATGAATGGAGCGCCGCGGGGCCTTCCGCCCCGCGGCGCGGCAGGTGTCAGGCCGGCATCATCGGCCGCACGCGCTCGATGATGGCGGCGACGGCTTCCTTGACCGGCTTGCGACCAAGCACCGCGAGCTGCACTTCCTCAAGGAAGGTCGCCTGCGCGCGGGCTGCCTCGGGGAAGGGCGGGAAGGCACCACGCGCCGTCGCCAGCACCCGTGCTTCCACCGCCGCGAGCGGGTTCTTCGCCTTCAGCGCCGCCTCTCCATAGGTCGAGACGCGAACCGGGCCGTTGCCGTTGATCGCCATGCCGAGTGTCACACGCTTGCTCGACACCTCGCGGATGAAGCTCCAGGCCAGCGCCTTGTCCCTGGCGTTCTTCGGGATCGACATCGCCCAGGCCTCGACCACCGAGGCCATCGGCACCTTGCCCCTGATCGCGGTCGAGCCGGGGAATTCGACCGCCTTGATCCGGCCGGGGAACCGGCTCTGCTCGGGGTTGTTGAGCTGCGCGAAGCGGGCGAAGGGCAGCACGGTGAAGGCGGCCCTTCCCTGCTGCAGCCAGGTGACCTGGTCGTCGTTCCTGGTCGTTGCGTAACTGCGCGGCAGGCTGCCTGCTTCGAACATCGCGCGCAGCACGCCAAGCCCGCTTTCCATCGCCTCGCGGTTCGGCACCAGTTTGAGGTCGGGGCTGATGAAGTCGCCGCCGAAGGCACGCGCGAACATCACCGGGAAAACGGCGAGGTCGCTCGCCAGCACGAGTCCGGTGACGGGCGTGCCCGCCTTCGCGGTGAAGGTCGCCTTCTTCGCCTGCTCGACCAGCTCCTCCAGGGTCGTCGGCGGGGCGGCGATGCCGGCCTCCTCGAGCAGCGCCTCGTTGTAGAACAGCCCCTGCGTCGCGTGCCGCACCGGGATGCCGACCAGGTTGGCATCGACCGTCATGCCGCGCACGAGGCCGGGCGCGATGTCGGCGAACGCCTCGATCGGGTTCTGCGCCTGGTAGGGGCCGAGCGGCTCGAACAGTGCCGCGATCGCCGAGGTCGGCCGGTTGTCGATCAGGAAGCCGACGCCGAACTCGGTCTCGCGCAGGCTCGCCTCGCGGAACAGGCGGTCCTGGAGCGGGTTGGAATCGAGCGTGGTGAAGGCGATGTCGGCATCGTTCGCCTTTCGCCAGTCCTTCAGAAGATCGCCGTCGCCGGTACCGAGCACGGTCTGGTGCACCCTGTGGCAGAGCACGTTCAGGGTCTTTCCCGCGGCAAGGACAGGTGCCGCCGCAAGCGCCGAGGCAGCACCGGCCGCCCCCGCCATCAGGGCGCGACGCGTGAGTTCCGTTGCGGACGTCATCTTCGACATGGAAGCCTCTCTCCCTCGGTTGGCTACCCCTTGGTCGAGCCGGCGGTGAGGCCGGCCACGAGGTAGCGGTTCATGAACACGACGAACAGCAGGACGGGCACCAGCTGCACCGTCGAGGCGGCGAACAGGATCCCCCAGTCGACGCCGTCGATCGAGCCGATCATCTCCGAGATCACGAGCGGCGCGGTCTTGGCACGTGTCGCGGTGAAGATGAAGGCGAAAAGGAACTCGTTCCACGAGAAGACGATCACGAACACCGCGACCGCGAGCACGCCCGGCATGGCGAGCGGCGCGATCACCCGGCGCAGGATGGTGAGTCGCCCCGCGCCGTCGATCGACGCCGCCTCGTCGAGCTCCTGCGGGATCTGGTCGATGAAGGTGCGCATCAGCACGGTGCCCAGCGACACGAAGAAGGTGGCATAGAGCAGGACAAGCACGAGATGCGTGTCGTTGAGGCCGAGCGCATTGACGATCGGGAACAGCGGCAGCGTCACCACGATGGGCGGGATCAGCCGCACCGCGATGACCAGAAGCAGGCTTGCCCCGAGCCAACGCCCGGCATGGCGCGAATAGACATAGCCCGCACAGGCGCTGGCGGCGATCGCCAGCAGCGTCGCGCCGATCGTGATCAGCGTGCTGTTCAGCAGCCCCGAAAAGAAGCCGCGCCAGCTGCGCCAGAGCTCGACATAGTGCGCAAGCGTCGGCGTGAAGTGCCATTTCGGCGGCACCGCGAAGATGTCCTGCCCCGGCTTCAGCGACGACATGGTGATGAACAGGATCGGAAACAGCGACCAGAACAGGATCGCCGCGACCGCGATCGCCTTGCCCGCCCCGCCCAGCAGCCGCTCAGTGCGCATGGACGAGCCCGCCGCGCCGCAGCAGCAGGACGTAGCCCGCCGCCAGCAGCATCGAGGTGAGCACCATGATCCAGGCGGTCGCTGCCGCCGGGCCGAAGGCGTTGAAGGTGAACGCCTCCTGGTAGAGGTAGATCGCCACCACCTCGGTCGAGCGGGCCGGGCCGCCCTGGGTCAGCAGCCAGGCCTCCGAGAACAGGCGGAAGGCGAAGATGTAGCGGAACAGGAGCGCGATCAGCATTGCCGGGCCGAGCAGCGGCAGGGTCACGCGCCGGAACGCCTGCAGCTTCGTCGCGCCGTCGATGCGCGCCGCCTCGTAGAGCTCGGTCGGAATGGCAAGCCGCGCCGCATAGATGATCACGAACGTGAAGGGCAGGTGCAGCCAGATCGTCAACAGGCCGACCAGGATCAACGCGTCGGTTGGCGCGAACGACCAGTCGAGGCCAGGCAGGCCGAGCGCGCTCAGCGCGAGCGTCACCGGCCCCGCATCCGGATCGAACAGGAAGCGCCACATCACCACCGCGGTGACCTCGCTCACCGCATAGGGCGCGAGCACTGCGACCAGCAGGACGCGGCGGAACGGCAGGCCGCTGGCGAACAGCAGCGCCATGCAAAGCCCGGCCGCGAGCTCGAGATGGACGGCGACGACGACAAGGACGACCGTGTTCAGCAGCGCACGGTGGAACGCAGGGTCGAGAAGGACGCGCCAGTAGTTCTGCATGCCGACGAAGCTCGGCGCCTGGCCGAAGCTCGAGATGTTGAGGCTGAGCCACACGACATAGAACGACGGCAGCACGATGATGCTGAGCAGCAGCAGATGCACCGGTGCCAGCAGCGGCAGAAAGCGTGCCGTACCCGGCAGGCGGATGCGCCTCGCCGCTTTCCATCTTTCGCCCCGGTCGCGGCCGGCCTGGTGGCACGGGCACTGCCCTTGCATCAGCGCACCGCCTCGGCCGGCGCCCGCAGCGGCCGGGTGTCCGGCCGGGTGGCGCCGGGGGGCAGAAGGTCGCGCACGGAATCGCGAACCTGGAGGCTCGTGGGCAGCACAATGTTGCGCGGCGGTGCGTCGTCGCCCTCGATGCGCGCGCACAGATGCTGCCAGGCGATTCTCGCGATCTCGGCGATCGGCTGGCGGATCGCGCTGATCCCGGTCCTGCGGGCACTCATCCAGGGATAATCGTCGAAGCCGATGACGGAGACCGCGCCGGGAACGTCGATGCGCAGGCCGGCCAGCGCCGACAGCGTGCCGAGCGTCGTGACATTGGTCAGCGCGATCACCGCGCTCGGCAGTGTCCGGCCTTGCAGCCAGCCGAGGAAGGTCGCACTGCCGCGGTCCGCGTTCGAGCCGAGGCCGATGACGCTGGGCGGCACGCCAAGCGCATTGCGGATCAGGTCGCACGCGCCCTGGGCGCGCTCGCGGATCGGCGAGATGGCGAGATCGGAGGCGGCGAGAAGGATGTCGCGATGCCCCTTGGCAAGCAGGTGGCGGGCAGCATGCTCGCCGGCTTCGCGATTGTTGATCGAGACGGTATCGACGACGGAGCCTTCGGGTGGCACGCGATCGGCGAACACCATCGGCAGTTTCCCGACCTTGCCGCGCAGCACCTCGGGCACCGCATCGGTGCAGGGCACGACGACCAGCCCGGCCGGCCGCCAGGCCAGCAGCGCGCGCAGCCGCGACTGCTCAAGGCCCAGCTCGTCGCGCGAGCTGGCAAGGATGATGTCGTAGCCGTCCTTCTGCGCCATCACCTCGAGCTGGGAGACGAGCGCGGTGAAGAAACTGTCGTCGAGATCGGGCACCAGCACGCCGACGACGCGCGTCTGGCCGGAACGCAGCTGCGATGCCACCCGGTCGACCTGGTAGGCGAGGTCGCGGGCGGCTTCGCGCACCCGTGCCTGCAGGTCGGCGTTCACCGGCTTGTTGCCGCTGAGTACATTCGAAACGGTCGCGGTCGACACGCCGGCGCGGGCAGCGACATCCCGGATGGTCACGCGCGGGTCGCGCATCAGCGTCCTGTTAAACGTTTAGGAGTAAAACGTTTAACCGATCCTACCCGGCAGCGCAAGCCGCCGTCAGGGCCAGCTGGGCGCGATCAATCGGCGGCGAGCAGCGTCACCCCGACCACGCCGGAAAGCGCTGCCGCGACCAGGGACGCGATGCCGTCGGGGAGGTCAGCGGTGAGCTCGACCACCAGCATCTCGCCCCGGCGCTCGGCGCGCAGGCGTTCGGGCACCAGCCCGCGCTTGGCGAACGGTTCCAGAACCCGCGGCAACAGCCCAGGGTCGGCGACGGCGGTAAGCCGGAAACTGCGGTGACAGGGTTCAGACGATGGCAGGGCGGACATGACAGCACTCGATCCTTGATTGCACGAGAACATTCGGCCCGGCCGCCGTGGCGGCCGGGACGCGAATTCGCGCAATCCGGGTCAGTACCGATGTCACATTTGCACTCTGCGCCGGGACCCTGGCGCAGATCAAGTGCGCCGCGATCAGGGGGGCCATGCGATCGGCGGCAGGCGCAGCAGCGTGAACCGCCCGGCCGACAGCGTGCGGTCCCGCAACAGCAGCGGCAGCTCCACCACCGGCGGGCCGCCGCCGGCGGGCGCGCGCTGCAGCAGGGCGACGATGGCACGGCCCGCCTGCGCGGTCTGGCGCGGAATGAAGCCGGCATCGGCGAGCGACTCCAGTGTCGGCCCGAGGCCAGAAAGGCGCGCGCTTCCGGCACCGCTCGGCTGCGCCGCCTGGTCCAGCGCGAGCCTTGCGTCGGCGGAAAGCGACAGCGGCCCCCAGTCCAGCAGCAGCCGCGGCACCTGCACGTAGCCGCCCGCATCGCGCCAGGCGTGCGCCTGCGCCTGCGGCGAGCCGGCGCCGGGAACCTGCCCGATCACTTCAAACGCGAGCTCGGCGCGGCCCACCCGTTCGCCAAGCGGGGCGGCGGCGGCCGCCGGCAGCTCGACGCCGGCGGCGGCGAGCGTAAGCGCG
>JADYYZ010000168.1 GCA_020853405.1 Acetobacteraceae bacterium | reverse complement strand
GTACCACTTCCGCCAGCGCGATCACCGCGAATCCGGTCGGCGTGCGCACCATGGAAACCTCGCCCGGACTGCCCAGCGTGAACACCGCGCGCACCAGTTCCGGTGGCAGCGCCTGCGGGCTTTGCGGATCGGGGCGCCGGATCGGCTCGCTCCGGCGCACGGCGATGCCTGCCGCCTCGGCGGCACCGGCGAGTGTGGCGCCGGGGGCGCGGGCTGCCGACATCAGGGCGGTTGCGCCTTCCTCGGCTGCGCGTTCGCGCAGATCCGCGATCACCGCCCGGTGCACCGCATCGCGCACCGTATCGAACGGGCGTGGTGCTGCGGGTGTCACGCCCAGCACCTTGACGGCGAAGAAGGTGGCGCCCTCGGCCTCGGTCAGGCGGGGTTCGCTGGTGGTCGAGGCGGCGAAGCCGGCCGCGAGCGTTGCCCGCGCAACCGGGCCGAGATCGACGGCAAGCCCCTGCGGGTCGCGCCCCTCGGCATCGACGGCTGGCACGTCATAGAGCGCCATGCCCTCCTCGCGCGCCACCCGTTCGAGATCGGCCCCGCCCGCCAGCGCATCCTCGATCCGCCGCTCGCGGGTATAGATCAGGTCGGAGGCGCGCTCGCGCTGGATGGCAGCGCGCACCTGGGGGGCCGCTTCCTGCAGGGTCATGGTGCTGCCCGGCTGGATACGGTTGATGCGCAGCACCGCCCAGCCGAACGGCGTCTGAACCGGCCCGACGACGCCGGGCGAGGAGGCCGAGAACACCGCCTCGGCCAGCGCCGGGATCGGAATGGCGCCGCGCGCGACGAGCCCCAGGCGGTTGGCGGTGCCGCCCGCCTCGGAAGTGCGCGCCGCAATCGTCGCCCAGTCGGCGCCAAGCCGCCATTGCGCGGCGACCACGCCGGCCGTTGCCTCGTCGGAGAACTGCAGCTGGTCGGCATCGCGCCGCTCGGGCTGCTCGAATTCGGCGCGGCGGGCGGCGAAGGCAGCCGCGACGTCCTCGTCGGACACCTCGATGCCGGGGGCGAGCTGGGCGGGGCCGAGCACCGCGACCAGCAGTTTGCGGTACTCGGGTGCCGAGAAATCCTCGAGGTGGGTGTCGTACCAGCGCTTGAGCTGAGCCTCGTCCGGCTCGGGCGGGGCTGCCTGGGCGGCGGCGTCGATGCCGGCGATCTCGGCGATGCGGGTCTCGCCGGCATAGGCGGCAAGCGCCCTGGTCAGGCTCATCGGGGCCGCGGCCCCGCCGCGCACCGCGCTCAGCAGCGCCGTACGCGACAGGTCGGCGCGCAGTAGCGCCAGGAACTGCCCTTCGGCCATGCCCTGGTTGCGCAGGAAGTTGTCGAAGATGGGCCGGCTGAACCTGCCGTCGGGGCCGGCGAAGGCGGGCAGCGCGAACACCGCCTGGCGCAACGCGTCGTCGGCCACGACCAGGCCGAGGCGGGCGGCCTCGGCATCGATCGCGCGCCCTGCCGCCAGCCGCGCCGCCACCCGTTCGGCGACGGCGCGGCGGATCGCCTCGGTCGGCTCGAAGCGGTCGCCGAACTGGCGGGACAGCGCCGCGAGCTCCCGGCGATAGTCCGCCAGCGCCTCCTCGAGCGTGATGCGGCCGCCGGCGACCGTCGCCACCGCCACCTCGGCCGGCCGGCCGCGAAAGATGTCGCCGATGCCCCAGATCGCGAACGACACGATCAGCAGCGAGAACAGGATCTTGGCCACCAGGCTTTCGGCGGCGTGGCGGAGCGCGGTCAGCATGGACGCATCATCGGCAGGGGACCCGGCAGCACGGAAACGGGCGCGGACCATACCGGCGGGGTTGTGTTCGCGCCAGCACCGCGCTAGGGCGCGGCCCGGATTGAGGAGCCGCGGCCCGATGCGCCAACTGATCGCCGGCAACTGGAAGATGAACGGCACCCGTGCCTCGGCGTCGGCGCTGCTTTCGGCGCTGCGCCAGGAAGCGCCCGGCTGCGGCTGCGCGATGCTGGTCTGCCCGCCGGCGACGCTGCTCGCGCTGGCCGCCGACGCCCTGGCCGGCAGTACCATCGGGGTCGGCGGGCAGGACTGCCACGCCAGGCCGTCCGGTGCGCATACCGGCGACGTCTCGCCGGTCCAGCTGCGCGATGCCGGCGCGAGCCACGTGATCCTCGGCCATTCCGAGCGGCGCCAGGACCATGCCGAAACCGACGCCCAGGTCCGCGCGAAGGCCGAGGCGGCGATCGCGGCCGGCCTCGTGCCCGTGGTCTGCGTCGGCGAGACCCGCGCCGAGCGCGAATCCGGGCGCGCCGAGGCTGTGGTCGGCGGCCAGATTTCGGCCAGCCTGCCGGCGGGCTTTGCCGCGGCCGGCGGGGTCGTGGCGTACGAACCGGTCTGGGCGATCGGCACCGGTCTCACGCCCACCGAGGCCGAGGTCGCCGCCATGCACGGCTTCATCCGCGGTCGGCTCGCCGAGGCGTTCGGCGGTGCCGGGCGGGGGACGCTGATCCTCTATGGCGGCAGCGTGAAGCCATCGAACGCCGCGGTGCTGCTGGCGCTGCCGGAGGTCGGTGGCGCGCTGGTCGGTGGCGCCAGCCTGGCCGCCGGCGATTTCCTGGGCATTGCCCGCGCCGCGCGCACGGGCTAGAGACGCGCCGCCATGGCGGAAGTGCTTCTCGTTGCCCACCTGATCGTCACCACCGCGCTGATCGGGGTCGTGCTGATCCAGAAGAGCGAAGGCGGCGGCCTTGGCATCGGCGGCGGCGGCGGTGGCGGCTTCATGACCGGGCGCGGCACCGCCAACCTGCTGACCCGCGCTACCGCCGTGCTGGCGACGCTGTTCATGGCCCTCAGTCTGACGCTCGCGGTGCTGAACATGGGCTCGCGCGCACCGTCCTCGCTGCTCGAGTCGCCGCCCACGGCGCCCGCGCTGCCGGCAACCCCGGCGCCGCCGGCCGCGCCCGCCGGCCCGGCAGTGCCGCTGAACTGAACGGATTTCCGCGCCTTTCCTGAGCGCACACCCGCCGCGCAGCCGGTACTGCTGACGGCGGCCGCGAAACCTGCTTAGGGTGGCCCCCCATGACGCGGTTCGTGTTCATAACCGGCGGCGTGGTTTCCTCCCTCGGCAAGGGCATCCTCTCGGCGGCATTGGGCGCGCTCCTGCAGGCGCGCGGCTATCGGGTGCGCCTGCGCAAGCTCGATCCCTATCTGAATGTCGATCCCGGCACGATGAGCCCGCAGCAGCATGGCGAGGTGTTCGTCACCGAGGACGGCGCCGAGACCGACCTCGATCTCGGCCATTACGAGCGCTTCACCGGCGTCGATGCACGGCGGAGCGACAGCACGACCACGGGGCGGATCTACTCCGAGGTGATCGCAAGGGAGCGGCGCGGCGACTACCTGGGCGCGACCGTGCAGGTGATTCCCCACATCACCGATGCGATCCGCGACGCCATCACCCAGGACACCGACGGCGCGGATTTCGCCCTGGTCGAGATCGGCGGCACGGTCGGCGACATCGAATCGCTGCCCTTCCTGGAGGCGATCCGCCAGCTCGGCAACGAACTGGGCGAGGAGCGGGCGCTGTTCGTGCACCTGACGCTGGTTCCCTACATCCCGAGCGCCGGCGAACTGAAGACCAAGCCGACCCAGCATTCAGTGAAGGAGCTGCTGAATGTCGGCATCCAGCCACAGGTGCTGGTCTGCCGCTCCGACCGGCCGATCCCGCCGAACGAGCGGCGCAAGATTGCGCTGTTCTGCAATGTGCGCGAGGCGGCGGTGATCCCGGCGATCGACGTCGATACCATCTATGCCGTGCCGCTGAGCTACCACGCCGAGGGGCTGGACCGCGAAGTGCTGCACCATTTCCGCCTGCCGTGCGAGGCGCTGCCCGACCTGTCGCGCTGGCAGGACATCGTCGCCAAGCTGCGCAACCCGGAAGGTGCCGTGACGATCGCCGTGGTCGGCAAGTATACGAACCTGCTGGACAGTTACAAAAGCCTGGCCGAGGCGCTGGCGCACGGCGGCATCGCCAACCGCGTGAAGGTGAGGCTGGACTGGGTCGATTCGGAGGTGTTCGAGACGCCCGGCGCGATCCACCGGCTGGAGGCCGTGCACGGCATCCTGGTGCCAGGCGGCTTCGGCGAGCGCGGCACCCAGGGCAAGATCGAGGCGGTGCGCTTTGCGCGCGAACGCCGCGTGCCGTTCCTCGGCATCTGCTTCGGCATGCAGATGGCGGTGATCGAGGCGGCGCGGAACCTGGCCGGCATGGAGGGCGCGAGCTCGACCGAGTTCGGCCCCTGCGAGGTGCCGGTCGTGGGGCTGCTCACCGAATGGACACGCGGCAACCTGGTGGAGCGGCGGGCCGCGGGCGGCGAACTTGGCGGCACCATGCGGCTCGGCGCCTATCCGTGCGAGATCGCGCCCGATTCGATGCTGGCCGGCATCTATGGCGCACGCCGCATCAGCGAGCGCCATCGCCACCGCTACGAGGTCAACATCAACTTCCGCCCGCAGCTCGAGGCGGCGGGCCTCCGCTTCGCCGGCATGAGCCCCGACGGCGTGCTGCCGGAGATGGTGGAACTTCCTGGCCATCCGTGGTTCGTCGGCGTGCAGTTCCACCCGGAACTGAAAAGCCGCCCGTTCGCCCCGCACCCGCTGTTCGCGAGTTTCGTGGCCGCCTCCGTGAAGCAGGCACGCCTGGTGTGAGCGCTGTCCGAATCCGCGAGCTCACGCTCGGCAACGACCTGCCGCTGGTCTGCATCGCCGGGCCCTGCCAGATCGAGAGCGAGGGGCACGCGCTGGAGGTCGCGCACGCGCTGGCGGAAATGGCGCGCAGGGCAGGCATCGGCCTGATCTACAAGTCGAGCTACGACAAGGCGAACCGCACCAGCGCCGCGGCCGCGCGCGGCATCGGCATGGCCGAGGGGCTGCGGATTCTCGCCCACGTGCGCGAGGAGACGGGGCTGCCGACGCTGACCGACGTGCACGCGCCGGAACAATGCGCGCCGGCGGCCGAGGCGGTCGATGTGCTGCAGATACCGGCCTTCCTGTGCCGCCAGACCGACCTGCTGCTGGCCGCCGGCGGCACGGGGCGCGCCATCAATGTCAAGAAGGGGCAGTTCCTGGCGCCGTGGGACATGAAGAACGTCGCCGCCAAGATCGCCTCGACCGGCAACGAGAGCATCCTGCTGTGCGAGCGGGGAGCCAGTTTCGGCTACAACACGCTGGTTTCCGACATGCGGGCGCTGCCGATCATGGCCGAGACCGGCTATCCGGTGGTGTTCGATGCCACGCATTCGGTGCAGCAGCCGGGCGGGCAGGGCACCAGTTCCGGCGGCCAGCGCGAATTCGCGCCGGTGCTGGCCCGGGCGGCGGTCGCGGTTGGCGTCGCCGCCGTGTTCATCGAGTGCCACCCCGACCCCGACGCCGCGCCGAGCGACGGGCCGAACATGATCGCGCTTCGCGACATGCCGGCACTTCTCGCGCGGCTGGCCGCGTTCGACAGGCTGGCGAAGCAGGCGGGCTGAGCGACCCCGTCCCGGCCGCGCGGCGCGGGCTACGGCACCACGGTCAGGAACACGAAGGTCGCGAAAAGCACCAGGTGCACGAAGCCGTGCAGGATGTTGGTGCGTCCGGTGCCGAAGGTCAGCAGGCTGATCACGATCGACAGCGCCAGCAGCACGGTTTCCTTGGCCGACAGCCCAAGCACCATCGGCGTGCCCAGCAGCGAGCTCATCAGCGCCACCGCCGGCACCGTCAGCCCGATCGTCGCCAGCGACGAGCCGAGTGCGAGGTTGATGCTCTGCTGCAGCTTGTCGGCAAGGGCGGCGCGGAGCGCGGTCACGAACTCCGGCAGCAGCACCAGCATCGCCACCAGCACGCCGATCACCGCCTCCGGCGCACCGGCATAGGTCACGACCACCCCGGCCAGGACCGCGAACGGTTTCGACAGCAGGATCACCGCGATAAGCGCCACCACCAGCAGCCCCGTGCTGATCAGGGTCTGGCGCGGGCCTGGCCGGGCGTGCGCCTCGGCATCGCCGGCGACCGGCAGGAAATGCTCGCGATGGCGGATGGTCTGGATGTAGAGGAACACCGCATAGAGCGCCAGCGTCGCGGCACTGATGAACGCCAGCTGCGGCGGCGCATAGACCGGGCCGAGCGCGGTCTCGGTATAGTTCGGCATGACCATCGTCAGCACGCTCATCGCCACCAGTACCGTCAGATAGACGCTGGCGCCGGTGACCCGGAAACTCTGCTCGCCGTGCTTGATGCCGCCGATAAGGATGCACAGGCCGACGATGCCGTTGAGCACGATCATCACCACCGAGAACACGGTATCGCGCGCGAGCGCGGGTTTCGGCGTGTCGCCCAGCATGACCGAGGCGATCAGCGCCACCTCGATCACGGTCACCGCCATCGACAGCACCAGCGTGCCGAACGGCTCGCCGATTCGTTCGCCGATCACCTCGGCATGGTGGACGCCGGCAAACACCGCGCCGAACAGCACCGGCAGCAGTGCGATCCCGACCACGAGGCCAGGCAGCACCCCGCCGGCGGCGAGCCCGTACAGCACGAGGCCCGCGAGCGGAAACAGCCACGACGAGGCAGGCGTCGCATGCGCTTGCGCCATGGAATCTTCTCTCCGCCCCGGTTCTGCATCGCCCCGGTTCTGCATTGCCCCGGTGCCGCGGGCCGCTTATCAACCGGCTGGCGGCCGCCGCACAAGGGCGGGGCGGGGCGATTCTTCGCCCGGCCCGCGGCCGGCCAGCCCGGCCTGCGGCAGCCCAGCCCTGCGCGGGGGGAGTTTGCCAGCGCGCCGGCCGCTGCTAGATGAGCGGTCCGGGGTGAACCGGGCAGATGGCCGGGCGGATGGCCGGGCAGATGGCCGCGCTGATGGGATGACGCCAGCACGATGAACGGGTATCGCGGAGACAATTTCGACGACCGCCGCAAGGCGGCGATGGACGCGAAGAAGGCCTTGCTGGAGCGGTTCCGCTCCACCATCCCCGATCCGAACGATCCTGCCGTGGTCGCGCGGCGCGAGGCGGATGTCCTGCGCGAACAGAAGGAGCGCGAGCGGGCCGAGGCACGCAAGATCGCCCGCAAGGCCGAGGAGGAGCGCCTGGCGCGCGAGAAGGCCGAGCGGATCGCCGCCGCCGAGGCGGCAAAGCGGGCCGAAACGCTGCGCAAGCTGCAGCTGCTGGCCGACCAGAAGAAGGCGCGCGATGCCCGCTATGCCGCCCGCAAGGCGCGTAAATAGGCGACTTCCCGGCCCATCCCCTTCCAGGGTGGCGGTTCGCGGCGTCTGGTGTTACCTCGGCGATCCACGCAGCACGGGGTAGCCGGATGACCTTCGCCATCGCCGACCTGATCGCCCGCGAGATCCTCGACAGCCGCGGCAACCCGACGATCGAGGTGGACTGCCTGCTGGATGGCGGCGCCACCGGCCGCGCCGCGGTGCCGAGCGGTGCCTCGACCGGCGCGCACGAGGCGATCGAGCTGCGCGACGGCGACGCGGCACGCTATGGCGGCAAGGGCGTGACCCGGGCGATCGAGGCGGTGGAGGGGGAACTGTTCGACGCGCTGTCCGGCATGGACGCGACCGAACAGGTCAAGATCGACGAGACCATGATCGACCTCGATGGCACGCCGAACAAGGCACGGCTGGGCGCGAACGCGATCCTGGGCGTCTCGATGGCGGTGGCAAGGGCGGCCGCGGCGGCCTATGGCACGCCGCTCTACCGCTATGTCGGCGGCGCCTTCGCCCGCACACTGCCGGTGCCGATGATGAACATCGTCAATGGCGGCAGGCACGCCGACAACCCGATCGACATCCAGGAATTCATGATCCTGCCGGTCGGTGCCGCGACCTTCGCCGATGCCGTGCGCATGGGCTCGGAAGTGTTCATGGCGCTGAAGAAGGCGCTGGCCGATGCCGGCCACAGCACCAATGTCGGCGACGAAGGCGGATTCGCGCCCAACCTGAAATCCGCCGAGGAGGCGCTGGGTTTCATCGCCAGGGCCGCCGAGAAGGCCGGCTATCGCCCCGGCGAGGACCTGGTGTTCGGGCTGGACTGCGCGGCGACGGAATTCTTCAGGGGCGGCCGCTACGAGCTCGAAGGCGAGGGCAAGTCGCTGGACCAGGCCGGCATGGCCGACTACCTGGCCGCGCTGTGCGCGAAGTTCCCGATTGCCTCGATCGAGGATGGATGCGCCGAGGATGATTTCGACGGCTGGGCACTGCTGACCGGGAAACTGGGGGCCAGCGTGCAGCTGGTGGGCGACGATCTGTTCGTGACCAGCAGCGAACGCCTGCGCATGGGGATCGAGAAGGGCCTGGCCAATGCCATTCTGGTGAAGGTGAACCAGATCGGCACCCTGACCGAGACCTTGGATGCGGTGGAGACCGCGCACCGGGCGGCGTTCCGCAGCGTGATGAGCCACCGGTCGGGCGAGACCGAGGACACCACGATCGCCGATCTCGCGGTCGCGACCAGCTGCGGGCAGATCAAGACCGGCAGCCTCGCCCGCAGCGATCGCACGGCGAAGTACAACCAGCTGATCAGGATCGAGGCCGAGCTCGGCCCGGCGGCGCGCTATGCCGGCAGGCTCGCGGTCCTTCGTTAGCGCGGGCACGGGTTTCGCGTTGACCCGACGCGGGGCTCCGTGATCGGGTGCGCCGCATGGGGATTCTCTCCGACCTCAGGCGCGGGGCGCGTCAGGCCGTGATGCCGGTGCTGCTCTCGGCGCTGCTCGCCTACTTCGCCTGGCATGCCATCCATGGCCAGCGCGGCTTTCGCATGATGCAGCTGCGCCAGGCCCAGATCGGGCAGGCGGAGGCCGAGCTCGCCACGCTGCGGGCACGGCGCGAGGCGGCGGAACGGCGGGTGGCGGCGCTGCGCGCGGCGCGGCTGGACCCGGACACGCTGGACGAGCGGGCACGGGCGATGCTGAACCTGACCCAGCGCGACGAGATCGTGATCCTGTACCCGCCCGGCGGCCGGCTCTACTGATTTCAGCGCCCCGAATGCGTGAGCGCATTCGGGGAGAGGCGCGGCATCGGCCGCGGGCCACTTCGTGGCCTCACCACCGGTCAGGAACTCGTGGCGCTGGTATGAACCGCCCGGACTG
>JADYYZ010000167.1 GCA_020853405.1 Acetobacteraceae bacterium | reverse complement strand
GCCCGCCTTGTCGGCCCGCCTTGTCGGCCCGGTTTCGCGACCACGGACAGGAGCCTTGCCTTGGCCTTGGACCACCTGGCTGTCGACACTGACCGAGTCCCCGCCGGCGCGCCTGCCCCGACCTTCCGGCGCGTGCTGCTGAAGGTCTCGGGCGAGGCGCTGATGGGAAGGCGCGACTACGGCCTCGATACCGAGGTGGTCGGGCGCATCGCCGAGGACGTGCGCAGCGTGATCGCGCTCCGGGTCCAGGTCTGCCTGGTGATCGGCGGCGGCAACATCTTCCGCGGCGTCTCGGGTGCCGCGAGCGGCATGGAACGGGCCACCGCCGACTATATGGGCATGCTGGCAACCGTGATGAACGCGCTGGCGATGCAGAACGCGCTGGAAAAGCGCGGCGTGCACACCCGCGTGCAGAGCGCCATCCCGATGAGCTCGGTCTGCGAGCCGTATATCCGCCGCCGCGCCATCCGCCACATGGAGAAGGGGCGGGTGGTGATCTTCGCCGCCGGCACCGGCAACCCGTTCTTCACCACCGATACCGCGGCCGCGCTGCGCGCGGTCGAGATGGGGTGCGAGGCGCTGCTGAAGGGCACCCAGGTCGATGGCGTCTATTCCGCCGACCCGCGCAAGGTGGCCGATGCCGAGCGCTACGAGAGCCTGACCTACCTCGACGTGCTGTCGCGCGACCTTGGCGTGATGGATGCCGCCGCGATCAGCCTCGCGCGCGAGAACGACATCCCGATCGTGGTATTCAATATCAACGAACCCGGCGCCTTCCGCCGCGTCATGCTGGGCGAGGGCCGCTTCACCAAGATCATCGAAGCCTGAAGGGAGTTTTGCAGCCTTGGCAGCACCGCCCGACCTGAATGGCATCAAGACCGACCTGTCGCGCCGCATGGATGGCGCGCTGGAGACGCTTCGCCGCGAATTCGCCGGCCTGCGCACCGGGCGGGCGAACGCGGCACTGCTGGAACCCGTGAAGGTCGAGGCATACGGCACGCACGTGCCGCTGAACCAGGTCGGCAGCGTCGGCGTGCCCGAACCGCGCCTGATCACCGTGAAGGTGTTCGAGAAGGGCATGGTCGGCGTCGTCGAGAAGGCGATCCGTGATGCCGGGCTGGGGCTGAACCCGGCCTCCGACGGCCAGCTGGTGCGGGTGCCGATTCCCCAGCTCACCCAGGAGCGCCGCAACGAGCTCGCCAAGGCCGCCGGCAAGTATGCCGAAGGTGCGCGGGTGGCCGTGCGCGGCGTGCGCCGCGACGGCATGGAGCAGTACAAGGCCCTGGAAAAGAAGGGCCAGATCAGCCAGGACGAGCTGAAGCGCTGGGAGAAGGAGGTCGAGACCCTGACCGTCGGCCACGTCAAGAAGGTGGACGAAGCGCTGGCGGAGAAGGAAAAGGATATCCGCGCGGTCTGACCAGGCCCCGCCCTGAATCGCGCCACCCGTTCCCCGACGCCCGCATGCTTCCGACCGCTTCCCAGAGATGAGCATGACCGCCCCGCTTCGCGCCCAGCCCCTCGATCCTGGGCCGCACCACGTTGCCATCGTGATGGACGGCAACGGCCGCTGGGCCACCGCCCGCGGCCTGCCGCGCGCCGAGGGCCACCGCCGCGGCGCCCAGGCCGCCCGCCGCACGGTCGAGGCGGCGGCCCGCGAAGGCATCCGCTGGCTCACCCTGTTCGGCTTCAGCTCCGAGAACTGGGGCCGTCCCGCCGAGGAGGTGCGCGACCTGATGGGCTTGCTGCGCTTCTACCTGCGCAACGAGATCAACCAGCTGGCCAGGGAAGGCGTCGCGCTCCGGGTGATCGGCGAGCGAAGCCGCTTCACCCCCGACATCGTGGCGCTGATCGAGGAGGCCGAGGCAGCGACCAGCGGCGGCGGCCGGCTCACGCTTTCGATCGCGCTCTCCTATGGCGGGCGGGCCGAGATCGTCGCCGCCGCGCGGGCCGCGATGCGGGCCGGGATCCGCCCCGAAGCACTGGACGAGGCGACCTTCGCCGGCTTCCTTTCCACCGCCGGGCAGCCGGACCCCGACCTCCTGATCCGCACCTCGGGCGAACAGCGGCTGTCGAACTTCCTGCTCTGGCAGTGCGCCTATTCGGAGCTCCACTTCACGCCGGTGCTGTGGCCCGATTTCGATGCGACCCACCTGGCCGAGGCGATCGCCGCCTATCGCGGGCGTGACCGCCGGTTCGGGCTGCGCGCCAGTTCATGAGCGCGGAAGCCGCCGCGATAGAGGGAGCAACGCAAGTGGCCGGCCCGCGCTGGGCGGATCTGCGCCCGAGGGTGCTGTCTGCCCTGGTGCTGGGCCCGATCATGCTGGCGGCCGTATGGTTCGGCACCTGGCCGTTCGACCTGCTGGTCGCCGCCGCCGTGCTGGTCCTGGCCTGGGAATGGGTGCAGCTGTGCGGGCGCGCAACACGGCGCTGGCCCGGCACCGTGCTGCCGTGCGTGCTGCTCGCGGCCATGCTTGCCGCCGCGCTGGGGCGGCCGCTGCTGGCGTTGGCCGCGTTGGGCGCGGGATCGGCGCTGGCGCTGGCCGTGGGCGCGCCGCCGGCGGACCCGCGGCCCGGGCAGGCGCCAGCCGGCCGCCTCTGGCTCGCCGCCGGGGTGCCATATATTGGCATCGGCGCGATCGCGCTGATCGGGCTGCGCGGCGATGGCGAGGCGGGGCTTGGCAACGTGCTGTTCG
>JADYYZ010000166.1 GCA_020853405.1 Acetobacteraceae bacterium | reverse complement strand
CGCCGATGGTCGCGCTGTTCACCGGCGACGAGGAGATCGGCAGCCCCGAGGGGCGCGCCGTGATCGAGGCCGAAGCCCGCAACGCCCGCGCCGTGTTCAACAGCGAACCCGGCCGCGTTTCCGGCAATGTCGTCTCCGGGCGCAAGGGCGGCGTCTTCAGCCATGTCGCGATCGAAGGCAAGGCAGCCCATTCCGGCGGCAATTTCCAGGACGGCATCTCGGCGATCGGCGAGCTCGCGCACAAGATCATCGCGATCCATGCCCTGACCGACCTTGCCGCCGGCATCACGCTGAATGTCGGCCTGATCTCGGGCGGGCAGAGCGTGAACACGGTGGCGCCGGCGGCCGAGTGCCAGATCGACCTGCGCTATGTCGAGCCGCCGCAGCGCGAGCGCATCATGGCCGAGATCGAGCGCATCGTCCGCACCGCGCACGTTCCCGGCACCCGCGCCACGCTGTCCATCCGCGGCGAGTTCCTGCCGATGGTGCAGTCGCCGGCGGCCAAGGCGATGCTCGATCTCTACAAGAGCGCGGCGGCCGACAGCGGCTTCTCGACCGACGGCGAGTTCACCGGCGGCTGCGCCGATTCCGGATTCACCGCCGCGGTCGGCGCGCCGACACTGTGCGGGGTCGGGCCGGTGGGCGGCAAGGCGCACAGCCCCGACGAGTTCCTGGAAATCGAGTCGATCGTGCCGCGCGCACAGGCGATGGCACGCACCATCCTGCGGCTGGACCAGGCGGGGGTCTGATACCAGTGCCCCGAATGCGTGAGCGCATTCGGGGCGACGCGCGGCATCGGCCGCAGGCCACGTCGTGGCCTCGCCACGAGTCACGAACTCGTGGCGCTGGCATGGTATCCGACTGGCGGCTCGCGGCTAGCTGCCGGCAGTGCGAAGCGCCCTGGTCGCGGCCAGGTCGTCTTCCAGGAAGGCGCCGATGATCTCGTTGAGCGGCGGCTGGGGCGCGAAGCCGAGTGCGCGGGCCCGCGCCGTGTCGAATTTCGCGGGCCAGGGCGAAACCACGTCGAAGATCTCCTTGTCGTCGACCCGCTTCACCCGGCCGCGGTCGCCACCGGCCGCCACCAGGGCTGCCAGCATCTCGCCGGTCGTCGCCCTGATGCCGGGCGGGTTGATGCTGCGATCGAGCCCGACTGCCCCGGTCGCAAGGCCGGCGGCGTGCAGCAGCCAGCCGACGGCGCTGCGCGGGCTTGCGATGAACAGCGCGAAATCCTCCGGTACCGGCAGCGCCGCCTCCTCGCCGAGGAAGGGTTCGCGCAGGATCGAGCTGGCGAACGAACTCGCCGCCCGGTTCGGCCGCCCCGGCCGCACCACGATGGTCGGCAGCCGCAGCGAGATTCCATCGACGAAGCCCTTGCGCGTGTGGTCGTGCACCATGAGCTCGCCGATGATCTTCTGTGCGCCGTACGAATTGGCGGGCACCTGGCGGGTGGCATCGGTGATCACCGCGTCCTGGCCGCCGGAATAGGTCGCAACCGAGCTGGTGAAGACCAGCCTCGGCGGTGCCTTCAGCGCCGCCGCCGCGGCCAGCACGTTGCGCGTGCCCTCGATGTTGACGCGCATGCCAAGGTGGAAATCCGCCTCGGCCTGGGCGCTCACCACCGCCGCCAGGTGGAACACGACTCCGGTACCCTCGGGCATGGCGGTGCGCAGCGTCTCGAAATTATCGAGGCCAGCCTCGATCACCGTCACCGGGAAGGCAGCCCTGGGTGGCGTTGCCCGCACCTGGTCCAGCAGCGTCATGGCGCTGATCGCCCTGCCCGCGAGGTTGCCTTCGGCGGCGATTCGCTCGGCGAGCTTGCGCCCCAGGAAACCCGCCCCGCCCAGGATCGTCACATGCATCGCCTCAGGTCTCCCGTTGTGCCGTCTCACCGATGGTGGTCTGCAGCCGGTGCAGCAGCGCCTCGCGGGCGGCATCGTCGGGCAGCGCCGCAAGCCGCCGTTCGAGCTCCACCAGCAGGGCGGCGCGTTCGTTGCGCCAGTCGAAGCCGCGGGCCGCGACCCGGGGATCAAGGCGTGCCCGGGCGCCGATCGCACACGCGCCGTCGGCGCCAAGCGCATAGACCGAATCGAGTTCGGGGCGCACGATCGCATCGCGTGCCAGCAGCCGCGCTGCCAGTTCGAGGAATGCGTCGCGCGCTTGCGGCTCGCCATGCACCAGGAACAGGCCGCGCCGCACCGGCAGCCGCGCCTTCAGCCAGGCGAACAGGCCGTCGCGGTCGGCATGCCCGGAGTACTGGTCCATGCACCGGATGCGCGCGCGCACGGCGACCGGCTGACCCATGATCCGCACCTCGCGCGCGCCATCCAGCAGCAGCCGGCCCAGCGTGCCGGCGGCCTGGTGGCCGACGAACAGCACGCTCGCCTGCGGCCGGAACAGGTTGTTCAGCAGGTGGTGGCGCACGCGCCCCGCCTCGGCCATGCCGCTGGCCGAGACGATGATCATGCCGCCCGCGACCTTGTTCAGCGCCTTGCTCTCCTCGACGCTGGTGGTGAAGCGGATGTTCGGCCCCGACAGCGGCGTGCGCGCCGGCGCCCCCGCCGATGCCTCGGCGAGCGGGTTGTCGGCGAGATGGGCGCGGAACGCCTGGGTCGCCTCGCGCGCAAGCGGGCTGTCGATCACGACCGGCACCGCCGGCAGCAGCCGCCGTTCCATCATCAGGTCGAGGTCGTACAGAAGTTCCTGCGTGCGCTCGACCGCGAAGGCGGGGATCAGCAGGTTGCCGCCGGCCGCCAGCGCTTCCTGCACGACGCCGGCGAGGGCGGCGCGGCGCGCCTCGGGGTCGTGGTTCTCGCGCGTGCGGTCGCCATAGGTGGTTTCCATCACCAGCCAGTCGACGCCTTGCGGTGCTTGCGCGGGCGGCTCGAAGGTTTTCGCGGGCGGGCCGAGATCGCCGCTGAACAGCAGCGTGCCGAAGCTCGGGTGCGCGAGCTCGATGCTGGCCGAGCCGAGCAGGTGGCCGGCGTTCCAGAACCTCGCCCGCACGCCGCCAGGCACCTCGAACCAGCTGTCGAAGGGGCGCGTGCTGAAGACATCGAGCGCTGCCTCGGCATCGGCGCGGGTGTAGATCGGCGTCACCGGGGCGGCATCGCGCTGCTGGAGCCGCTTGTTCTTGTTGCGCACGTCGGCTTCCTGGATGCCCCCGGAATCCGGCAGCATGAAGCGGCAGAGATCGCGCGTCGCCTCGGTCGCGATCACCGGCCCGGCGAAGCCCGCGCGGGTCAGGCGCGGGATCAGCCCGGCATGGTCGGTGTGCGCGTGCGTCAGCAGCAGCGCATCGATCGAGCGGGGCTCGAACGGCAGCTCGCGCCAGTTCAGCGCGCGCACCGTGGGCGGCCCCTGGAACAGCCCGCAATCGAGCAGGATGCGCGCGCCACCGACCGACAGCAGGAAGGCGCTGCCGGTGACCATGCCGGCGGCCCCATGGAACGCAAGGTGCGGCACCCCCGCCTGGTCGCGCCGGTCGCGGCCGGCCTTGCCGCCCGGGCTGCGGGCGGGACTGCGGCGTGGCGTGCTCATCGGTTATGCTGGGCCATGGATGCGGCGATCATCGTCGGCGTGATCTGGGCGCTGGGCGCGGCCCTGCTGCTGTGGCCTGGCGTGCGCCGGGCAGGCGGTTCGGCGCTGGGCGCGCTGCTGTTCTGGGCGCTGGCGATCGCGGCGCTGACCTGGGTCGTGATGCTGGTTCAGCACTGGAGCATGCCGGACGCGCCGCCCGGCCCGCCGCCCGCACCGCCGCCCGCACCGCCATCCGCGCCGACCCTGCCTCAGCGCGGCACCGTGGTCTGACCCGGCGCCCGGGTGGCAGGGGTGGCGGCAGCCGCCGGGGCGGCAGCCGCCGGCATCTGGCGGGCCGCACGCGCAAGGCACTCGCGGTAGAGCTGGTCGCGCCGCGTCATCAGCAGGCCGCGTTCGGTCTGGTTCTGCATCAGGCTGTCGCGGCCACGATTCTCGGCCTCGTCAAGGCGCATCAGCTCGCCGCGGTTCTGCTGCACGGTGGCGCGCTCGGCTTCCGCCCGGCAGGCGGCGATCACGCTGTCGGGAAGGCCGCTTGCCTGGGCCGATGCCGTGCTGGCGGCCCCGCGTGACGGCGGCGAGGAAAGCCCCCCCATCCCCGGCGCGCAGCCGGCCGCGGCGAGCGTCGCTGCGATCGCGGCAGCCGTGAGGGGGAGGCGGGTCATCGCAGTCTCCTTCGTCGCGCCGCGCCGGGTCTCGCACCGGTGCGCACGCCCCAGGCCTGCCGGCGGCAACCCCGGGGCGCGGGGGCGCCATCGGAGTATCGGTTGGCTTCGTGCGTCGCGCCAGCATGGCCCGCCGCCCGCGATGCGGCCAGGGCGGAACCTGTGGGGTGGATCGCACTCGGCCGGGGCTCGGCCGAATGCGTGAAGCGATGCGCAAACAGGGGCTGGTGCAGTTTCCGCCCATGTGGAAACTGCACAAGCGAAAACCGGAACAGCGGAACCGACCTTCCATGCCAGCTTCCCCCCTTGCCGATGCCCACCGCCTGAGCGCGAGCGAGGCGCGCAAGGCGATCGCGGCGGGGCGCCTGTCGGCGAGCGCGCTGATGGAAGCCTGCCTCGCGCGGGCCGCGGCGCGCGAGCCGGAGGTGCATGCCTT
>JADYYZ010000165.1 GCA_020853405.1 Acetobacteraceae bacterium | reverse complement strand
TCACCCCCTCTGCGCGCGCTTCGCCCGCTCCGGCATGAATTTCTGCACCAGGTCCGACAGGTGCCCGAGCTCGGAGAGCCGCATCTCCTCCACGAGAATCTTCCGCCCCCGCTCGCCCATCGCCGGCAGGTACGCGCTGCGGAAGCCGAGCTTGGCGGCCTCCTTCAGCCGCGCCTCGGCCTGGCCCACCTGGCGGATTTCGCCGGAAAGCCCGACCTCGCCGAAATAGACGCTGGCGGCATCCGTGGGCACGTCGCAGGCGGCCGAGACCAGCGCGGCCGCCACCGCCAGGTCGGCCGCCGGCTCGGAAACGCGCAGGCCGCCCGCGATGTTGAGATAGATGTCGCTCGCCGACAGCGACAGGCCGCAGCGCGCCTCCAGGACCGCCAGCAGCATCGAAAGCCGCGCGGAATCCCAGCCCACCACGGCACGGCGTGGCCCGCCGCCGGGCGAAGGTGAAAGCAGCGCCTGCACTTCCATCAGGATCGGGCGCGTACCCTCGATCCCCGCGAACACCGCGCTCCCGGAAACATTGCCGCGCCGTTCGGCCAGGAACAGCGCCGAGGGGTTCAGAACCTCGGCCAGGCCCTCGGACGTCATCTCGAACACGCCGATCTCGTCGGTGGCGCCGAAGCGGTTCTTTACCGCGCGCAATATCCGGAACTGATGCCCCCGATCCCCCTCGAAGTAGAGGACGGTATCGACCATGTGCTCCAGCACGCGCGGGCCGGCGAGCGTGCCTTCCTTGGTCACGTGGCCCACCAGCACCAGCGCGAAGCCGCGCGACTTCGCAAGGCGGATCAGTTCGGCCGAGCACGCGCGCACCTGCGCCACAGTCCCTGGAGCCGATTCCAGACTGTCCAGCCACATGGTCTGGATCGAATCGATCACCACCAGGCTGGCGTCGCGCTCGTCCTCCAGGGTCGCCACGATGTCGCGCAAGCTGGTCGCGGCGGCGAGCGCCATCGGCGCGTCGGCAAGGCCAAGCCGGGCGGCGCGCAGCCGCACCTGCTCGATCGCCTCCTCGCCGGAGATGTAGAGCACGCGGGCGGCCTGGCTCAGCCGGCTGCCTGCCTGCAGCAGCAGGGTGGACTTGCCGATGCCGGGATCGCCACCGACCAGCACCACGCTGGCCGGCACCAGGCCGCCACCCAGCACGCGATCGAGGTCGGAGATGCCGATGTTGCGCCGCGGCGGGCCAACGGTCGTGCCCTTCAGCCCGGTGAGCGCGATCCGCCGCCCGCCCGCCAGCGCCGGCACGCCCTTGCCGGCGGGCGCGCGCGGTTCGGTCGATTCCTCGGCAATCGTGTTCCAGCCGCCGCAGGCATCGCAGCGGCCTGCCCAGCGCGGAAAGGCCGCGCCGCAGCTCTGGCAGACGAAGCGGGAGCGTTCACGCGCCATCGGCGCCGGCAATGCCGCACTCGGCCCGGCACGGCAAGCCGCGCGCAGCGCCGCCCCTCCTTCGTCCGGTTCTGACGGAGGAGCGCGCGATCATCGCCCCGGGACAACGGGGGAAGTGTGATGATGCGAACCGACTGGCACCGGCCGGCTGAAGCGACCGGGATGTATCCGATGGAGATCGCTGCCCTTGCCGCCCAGGCAGGGTTTCCCTGGCTCAGCGCCGACGAGTACGACGGGCTGAAGCTGTTGGAGGTCGAGGCGCCGTTCGGGCCGATGTTCCTGGTGCTCGGCACGCCGGACCAGTACGGCAGTTACCATTTCCTGTATGCCCGCGTGATGATCCGCCTGGGCGATGCCGCCGCCGTGGCCGAACGGCTCCGGCAGACCGACCCGCACGGGCCGCTCGCTCAGGCGCCGCGGCCGGATGCGCTCAGCCTGATGCGGGTGTTCATCATGGACCACCAGGATACGCCGCATCAGCTGCCGGAATGGCTCGTGCGAGTCGGCGGCGAGTTCGCGATGGCGCTTCGCCTGGTCCGCGGCTGGTGCGATCCGGCCGCGGACTGAGGGGCGGCGCCGGCGGCCCGCTATTTCCGCCGTGCCGGCGCCTTGGCGGCGGGCTTGCGGGCGGCGGCCTTGGCCTTGGCGGCGGGCTTGGCGGCAGCTCGCCTGGCGGGTGCCGCGGCCTTCTTCGGCGCGTGCGGATCGCCCGACGCCGGGTGCTGCGGCACGACGTCGCTCGCGCGCGTCCGGCGCAGGAGGATCTTGGCGATGCTGTCCATCCGGTCGTCTCCCTCGGTCGTCGCGGCGCGTGCCGCGTTCGCAGCCTGGCGCGGCTAGCGCCGCAGTTCCATCGTGATCGGGCCTTCGCGCGCACCGCGCACGAACTGCGCCACGTGCGGCTCGCCCGGCTCGTCGATCGCGCTGGCGGGGCCCGACCAGATGATCCTGCCCTTAAAGATCATCGCGACCCGGTCGGCAATACGC
This sequence comes from Acetobacteraceae bacterium, assembly GCA_020853405.1. Lineage (GTDB taxonomy): Bacteria > Pseudomonadota > Alphaproteobacteria > Acetobacterales > Acetobacteraceae > JADYYZ01. The sequence continues at coordinate 12,425 of JADYYZ010000165.1, read as the reverse complement.
CTGGCACTCGCCATGTCGTGCGTGATCGACACCGCGGTCGCGCCCAGCCGCTTCACGCAATCGACGATCAGGCCGTCGATCACCGCACCCATGATCGGATCGAGCCCGGTGGTCGGCTCGTCGAAGAACAGGATGTCGGGCTGGGCGGCGATCGCGCGCGCCAGCGCCACCCGCTTCTGCATGCCGCCCGACAGTTCCGCGGGCCACAGGTCGGCGACCGTATCGGCAAGCCCCACCTGGGCCAGCACCTCGACCGCGCGCCCGCGCGCTTCGCGCGCCGTGATCCTGCCGGTCTGCAGCAGGCCGAAGCACACGTTCTGCCAGACCGGCAGGCTGTCGAACAGCGCGCCGGCCTGGAACAGCATGCCGAAGCGCGCGCGCACCTTCTCGCGCTCGGCCCTTCCCATCGTGGTGATCTCGACCCCGTCGATGCGGATCGATCCCTGGTCGGGCTCGATCAGGCCGATGATGCATTTCAGCAGCACCGACTTGCCGCTGCCCGACCCGCCGATGATCACCAGGCTCTCGCCCGGCCCGACATCGAGGTCGAGCTGGTCCAGCACCCGCTTCGGCCCGAACGATTTCCCCAGGCCGCGCACGCTGATACGGGGAACCGGCCCGGAGGGTGGCGCCATCATCGCGCGAAGAAGGCTTCCGTGACGACGTAGTTGAAGGCGAGGATCAGGATCGAGGCCGAGACCACCGCCGACGTGGTGGCCGCACCCACGCCCTGCGCGCCGCCCCGCGAACTGTAGCCGTGATAGCACCCCATCAGCGCGATCACGAAGCCGAACACGGCGGCCTTCACCAGCCCCGAGAACACGTCGATGAATTCGAGGTAGCGCCAGGTGTTCTGCATGAAGCTGCCGGCATTGAAGCCGAGCTTGTAGACGCCGACCAGGAAGCCGCCGGCCACCCCCAGGATGTCGGCGACCACCACCAGCAGCGGCAGCGACAGCGTGCCGGCCAGCAGCCGGGGCGTGACCAGGTACTTCATCGGGTTGGTCGACAGCGTGGTCAGCGCATCGATCTGGTCGGTCACCCGCATGGTGCCGATCTCGGCCGCGATCGCGGCACCGCAGCGGCCGGCGACCATCAGCCCCGCCAGCACCGGCGCGAGTTCGCGCGTGATCGACAGCACCACCACGGTGGCGACCGCGCCCTCGGCCGAGAAGCGGGCGAAGCCGGTATAGGATTGCAGCGCCAGCACCATGCCGCTGAACACCGCCGTCAGCGCCACCACCGGCAGGCTGAAGAAGCCGATCTCGACCATCTGGCCGACGAACAGCCTGCCATAGAAGGGCGGCCGGACCAGGTGGCTGATCGCCTCGGCCGCGAACAGTGCGATGCTGCCGGCGCCGTGCAGCAGCGCCAGCACCGCCGCACCGACGCCGCCCAGCAGGTCGGCCAGGCGCCTCATTCCCGGCCTGCCCTCAGCTGCTGCGCCAGATACGGTGCGCACGCCGCGACAGGCCGGTCAGGATCTCGTAGCCGATGGTGTTGGCCCTGGCGCCCAGCGCGTCGGCGTCGTTGGCGGTATCCATCAGCGTCACCCAGCCGCCCGGCACGGCCAGGCCCTCGGGAAGGTCGGTGACATCGAAGGTGGTGAGGTCCATGGAGACCCGACCTACCAGCGGGAACTCGGTTCCGTCCAGCGCGCCCATGGCGCGGGCCGAGAGCGCCCGCGGAAAACCGTCGGCATAGCCGATCGCGGCGGTGGCGATGCGGGTCGGCCGGCGGGCGACGAACGAGGCGCCGTAGCCGACGCTGTCGCCCGGCGGGATCGTGCGCAGCTGCAGGATGCGCGCATAGAGCGCGACCACCGGGCACATCGGGTTCGGCTTGCCTGGCGTCGGGTTGATGCCGAACGTTGCCGCGCCGGGCCGCGCGAGGTCGCTCCGGAACCCCTCGCCCAGGAAGATGCCGGAGGAGTTGGCGAAGCTCCGCTTCATCGGCGGCAGTTTCGCGCACGCAGCGGCAAAGCGCGCGCGCTGCCACTCGTTCAGCGGGTCGCCCGGTTCGTCGGCGCAGGCGAGGTGGGTCATCACATAGCGCACATCGAGCAGGCCGAGGTCGGACGGATCGGCGATCAGGCGCGCCGTCTCCGTGGCATCGAGGCCGAGCCGCGACATCCCGGTATCGAGGTGGAGCAGGCAGGGCAGAGACCGCCCCAGGCGCCGTGCCAGCGCCGCCCAGCGCTCGACCTGGCCGAGGTCGTTCAGCACCGGCAGCAGGCCGGATTCGGCGAAATCGACCTCGCCGCCGTGCGACAGCCCATCCAGCACGGCGCGGGCAACGCCGGGCGGGGTCAGCGGCGGGGCCAGCGCCATCGCCTCGTCGAAGCCGGCGGTGAACAGCAGTTTCGCGCCCTCGCGCGCCAGCACCGGGGCGACCCGGGCCGCCGACAGGCCATAGGCATCCGCCTTCACCACACCGGCAAGGTCGCCGCCGTGGATTTCGCGCAGCCGGCGGAAATTCCGGGCGACGGCGCCAAGGTCGATCACCGCCACCGCGGTCGCGGTCGCGGGCGCCGAGGCGAGCAGGGCGGCGATCGGGGTCAGCGGCGCGGCTCCTCGGCGTGCATCAGGTCAAGATTGGCGAAGCGCGTGAACTCGCCCTCGAAGAACAGCTGCACCGTGCCGGTGGGACCGTGGCGCTGCTTGCCGATGATCACCTCGGCCTTGTTGTGCACCGCAGCCATGTCGGCGCTCCATTTGTCGTGCGCGGTCTCGAAGCGCGCGTGGTCCTCGAACTGGGCTTCCTTCGGCCGCCGCTGCTCAAGATAGTACTCGTCGCGATAGACGAACATCACGACATCGGCGTCCTGCTCGATGGTGCCGGATTCGCGAAGGTCGCTGAGCTGCGGGCGCTTGTCCTCGCGGCCTTCGACCGCGCGGCTGAGCTGCGAAAGCGCCAGCACCGGCACGCCGAGCTCCTTGGCCAGCGCCTTCAGCCCCTGGGTGATCTGGGAAATCTCCAGCACGCGATTTTCCGGCTGCCGGCCCGGGGCGGGGCGCATCAGCTGCAGGTAGTCGACGATGATCATCGCAAGCCCCGGCCCGCGCGCCAGCCTGCGCGCGCGCGTGCGCATCGCCGCGATCGACAGCGCCGGCGTGTCGTCGATCAGCAGCGGCAGCGACTGCAGCGCAACCGAGGCCTGGTAGAAGCGGTCGAACTCGCCATGCTCGATGGCGCCGCGGCGGATGCGGTCGGAACTGATGCTGCACTCCTCCGACAGGATGCGGGTAGCCAGCTGTTCCGCGCTCATTTCCAGCGAGAAGAACGCGATCGACTTCGCGGTCTCGGCGGCACCGCGTTCGACATCGGCAAGCTGGGTTCGCGCTGCCCCCACCGCCATGCAGGTGGCAAGCGAGGTCTTGCCCATGCCGGGCCGGCCGGCAAGGATCACGAGGTCGGACGGGTGCAGCCCGCCCAGCTGCTTGTCGAGGTCGGCAAGCCCGGTCGCGATGCCGGAAACGTGGCCGGTCTTGCGGAAGGCGTTGTTCGCGGCTTCCACCGCCATCGTGGCGGCGCGCGTGAACGGCACGAAACTGCGCTCGCTCAGGCCGGTGGTGGCGAGCTCGAACAGGCGCTGTTCGGCCGCCTCGATCTGCTGTTCGCCCGCCATCCCGGCTTCCGGCGCGAAGGCAGCGTTCACCACCTCCTCGCCGAGATCGATCAGCTGGCGGCGCAGGTGCGAATCGAAGATCGCCCTGCCATAGTCGCCGGCGTTGACGATGGTGACGCTGGCCGCGACCAGCTGGCCGAGATAGCCGGCGCCGCCCACCTCCTCGAGCAGCGGGTCGTTGGCAAGGTCGCCCTTCAGCGTCACCGCGTCGGCGATCTGGCCCTTGCCGATCCGCCTGCCGGCGGCCTCGAAGATGCGGCCATGCACGGGATCGGCGAAATGCCCGGGCGCGAGATACTCCGCCACCCGCTCGAAGGCACGGTTGTTGGTCAGGATGGCGCCAAGCAGCGCCTGTTCCGCCTCGAGATTCTGCGGCGGCAGGCGTTGCGCAAGCCCGGCAAGCGGGGCCTCGCCGACGAGGTCGCGCGTGAACTGATCGAGGATCGGCGGCATCAGTGCGCTCGCAGCGCCATCACGGGGTCCCTTGGGTCGAGTCCGCCGAGTCTAGCCGGATCGGGCGCGCCGGGAAGGGTGGACTTTACTAGACGCCTGTGGATTGCGGGGACGTCGCGCGATCGGCATCGGTGATGTAGTCGCGGGCGAGCGGCACGGCATCGAACTGGTGCGCGAGCTGGGCCTGCCAGACCATGTGGCCCTGCCGGCGGAACGCCAGTTCGCTGCCGGCCAGGTAGAACTCGAACATCCGGCACAGCCGCTCGTCGTAGAGCGAGGCGATGGCGTCGCGGTTGGCGGCGAACCGCCGGCGCCAGTGCCGCAGTGTCTCGGCGTAGTGCAGGCGCAGGATCTCGAGATCGCAGAGTTTCAGCCCCGATCGCTCGAGCGGCCCCAGCACCTCGGACAGCGCCGGCGAATAGCCGCCGGGGAAGATGTATTTGCGCAGCCACGCGTTGGTCTCCTCCGGCCCCTCGCTGCGGCCGATCGCGTGCACCAGCCCGACGCCGTCGGGGCGCAGGCGCTGGCCGACGGTGCGGAAGAAGGTCTCGTAGTTCGGGATGCCGACATGCTCGAACATGCCGACCGAGACGACGCGGTCGAAACTCTCGCCGACGGCGCGGTAGTCGAGCAGCTCGAAGCGGACGCGCTGGTCCAGTCCCTCGGCCAGGGCGCGGTCGCGCGCGACCTGCAGCTGTTCCGAGGACAGCGTGATGCCGAGCACCAGCGCGCCGTGCTCGCGCGCGAGATGGAGCGCAAGCCCGCCCCAGCCGCAACCGATGTCGAGCACGGACAGTTCCGGCCGGTCGAGGCAGAGTTTGGCGGCGATGTGGCGCTTCTTGGCCGCCTGCGCCTGCTCGATGGTCTCGTCGCCCCGCGGGAAATAGCCGCAGGAATATTGCCGGTCGCGGTCCAGGAACAGCGCATAGAGCCGCCCGTTCAGGTCGTAATGGTGCGCCACGTGCCGGCGTGCCTGGTGCGGCGTGTTCCATTGCAGGAGGCGGCGCAGCCAGAACGAGCCGCGATCGAGCACCGCCGCGAGCGGGTGCGCCGCGCCGCTTCCCATCGAGGCCAGCAGCACGTCCAGCACCTGGTAGATGCTGCAATCGACCGGCGTCAGCTTGGCGTCCATGTAGGCTTCGCCGAAGCGGAGCGCGGGGTTGAGCAGGATCGCGCGCGCCGTGGCGCTGTCGGCGATGCGGAGCCTCGCACTCGGCTCGCCGCCGGGGCCGTAGCGGCTGGTCCGGCCGTCAGGCCAGATCACGCCCAGTTCGCCCGTCCTGATCAGGCGGTGCAGCACCCCATCAAGCAGCCCTTCGCTCGCGCTCACCTCTGCTGCCCCCGGTTCCGTATGCAACAGCGTCGGCCGGGAATGGTGCGCGCGCGCGCCGGAAATGCAAGGGCGGGGGCCGACCGAGGTACGCACCCGGGCCGTTGGCCCGTCGCCCCCCCGCTTCCATCGCGCCGGCAGGATCCGAACCCGGCCGCTGCCGTGGCATGTGGGGACGCCACATGCCGATTGCATCGGCCGGTGCCGTTATCAGGCGTCCTCGGCCAGCGGCAGGGAAGCGGCTTCGGCCTCGTCGGCGGCCCCGGTGATCACCTCGCCGCGGGCCTGGCGCTCCGCCTCCTCGGGCGTGCGCGCGACGTTGGCGGTGACCTCGATCACCACTTCCGGGTGCAGCGCCACGCGCACCGCATAGAGGCCGACCGACTTGATCGGCTTTTCCAGCACGATCTGCTGGCGGCCGACGCCGAGCCCCGCCTCGCCGATCGCGGCCGCGATGTCGCGCGCCGAGACCGAGCCGTAGAGCTGGCCTGCCTCGCCGGCGCTCCGGATCAGCACCACCGACAGCCCCTCGGCGCGCTCGGCGACGCGCTCGGCCTCGCCACGGCGCTTCAGGTTGGTCGCCTCGAGCTCGGCGCGCTGCTGGTCGAACTGGGCGCGGTTCTCCTTGGTGGCGCGCAGCGCCTTCTTCTGCGGCAGCAGGAAGTTGCGCGCATAGCCCGGCTTCACCCGCACCACGTCGCCCATCTGGCCCAGCTTCTCGATGCGCTGGAGAAGAATGACATCCATCATCGGTTTCAGTCCCCGTTCCTGTCCTCGGGCGGCGGCCGGTTCGCTGCCGGCGGCCGCGAGTTAGCGCGGGCGGCGATCCGGCCGCGCAGGTTGCCGAAATGATCGGCGAAGCCGGCACCCGTGACCGCGAACAGCACGGGCGCCGAAAAGATGAGCAGCGCGATATAGAAGGCGACGAGCCAGCCGCGCGGGCTGGCGGTGCTGCGCGCCAGCACGTGCACCAGCGTGAGCCCCAGCAGGAAGAACGGCAGCAGCAGGATTTCCGCCGCCCCGGTCGCGGCGAAGCGCGGTCCCGCGGGCAGCAGTACCGCAGCAAGGCTCGCCAGGATCGGCGGCCAGACATACCAGCGCGGCAGCGAAAGCGCCCCGAACAGCACCGGCGGCTGCGCCAGCAGGCCGAAGCGGTTCGCCAGAAGCTGCGCCAGCGCCGCGTTCAGCGCCATCGCGACCAGGTACCACAGCCCGATCGCCAGTGGCACGACCCGGACCAGCAGCTCGGCGAACTGGGTGATCGCGGCGTCGGCGGGCGAGGCCAGCTCGGCGAACGCACGCAGGAAGGTCGCATGCAGCGCGCCTTCGAGGCCGCCCTGGTGCCCGGCCATGATCAGCGCCGCCGCCACCAGCAGCAGCGCGGCCAGCAGCGCCAGCGCCACCACCGGCAGGCCGAGCTGCGGCGGCGAGCCCGCCGGCACCGAAAGCGCGAGCCAGCTGGTCAGCAGCACCGGCAAAGCGACCACCAGCACGAATGCCAGCACCGCGGCAAGGTCGCCGAGCGCGAGCAGCGGCAGCGACGCGACCGCGGCCGCGATCGCCGCCGAGAGGGTGCCGAAGGCGAGTGCCGCGGCGTAGAGCGGCAGCGGCGACAGCCACATCAGCAGCCCGCCCAGCGGCAGGCCGCGCAGCATCCAGAGCAGCGCGAACGCCGAGACCGAGCCGGCCGCCAGCACCGCCAGGGCACGAACCTGGCCGGCCGGCGTGCCAGTCGGCGGCGGAGCCGGGGGCAGCAGGGCCTGCATGCGGCGCGTGGCCTCGGCTCACGGCGCTTTCGCTGCGCGCACGTGCCCGGCCTAGGCCTTGATCAGGTACGGCAGCAGCGCCAGGAACCGGGCGCGCTTGATCGCAACCGCGAGCTCGCGTTGCTTTTTCGCGGAAACCGCGGTGATCCGGCTGGGCACGATCTTGCCGCGTTCGGAAAGATAGCGCTGCAGCAGGCGCACGTCCTTGTAGTCGATCTTCGGCGCGTTCGGGCCGCTGAACGCGCAGGACTTGCGGCGGCGATAGAACGGGCGGCGCGCACCCACCGCGACGCGGCGGGCAGCGGGGTTCAGTTCCTGGTCGGTCATTCTCGGTCGTGCTCCCGCTCAGATCCGCTCGTCTTCGTCGAAGCCGCCGCGCGGGGCGCGGCCGCTGTCGAAGCGGCCGCCACCGCCGGCGCGCGGCGGGCGGTCGCCGCGGTCGGCGCCCCGTTCCATGCCGCGCTCGCCACCCCGTTCACCGCCCCGCTCGCCGCCTCGCTCGCCACCGCGTTCGCCGCCCCGCTCGCCACCGCGCCGGTCGCGCTCGTCGCGGTCGCGCCGGGCCAGCATCGCGCTCGGCCCCTCCTCCAGCGCCTCGACCCGCACCGTCATGAAGCGCAGCACGTCCTCGTTCAGCGCGAGCTGGCGTTCCATCTCGGTGATCGCGGCCGGCGGCGCATCGAGATTGAGCAGCAGGTAGTGGCCCTTGCGGTTCTTCTTGATGCGATAGGCGAGGCTGCGCAGGCCCCAGTATTCGCGCTTCCTGATCTCGCCCTTCAGCTCGGCCAGCAGCGTTGCGATGGTATCGCCGAGCGCTTCTGCCTGCTGGGGCGTGAGTTCGCTGCGTGCGATCAGCACGCTTTCATACAACGGCATATGTGGCTCCCTATGGCTGGAGGCCTGCGCCATCTGCAGGCATAGCCGGGGGCGATGCCGCGCCGCCGGCAGGGTCGGCGGCCTCTGTGGCGGGATGGCCGGCCGCGGTCAAGCTGTTCCTTGACACTGCCGGCATGCGCGGCTAACCGGCCCCGCTTTTCCAGGATCCGCCTTTGCGACAACGCCAGCAGGGACCGCAGCCAGACATGCCCGTGCGCGCCTTCGTCTTTCCCGGCCAGGGCTCCCAGGCGGTCGGCATGGGCCAGGAGCTCGCGCGCGCCTTCGCGCCCGCGCGCGAGGTGTTCGAGGAGGTGGACGAGGCGCTGGCATCGAGGCTTTCCCGCCTGATCTGGGAAGGCCCGATCGAGACGCTGACGCTGACCGAGAATGCGCAGCCCGCCCTGCTCGCGGTCTCGATCGCGGTGATCCGCACGCTCGCCCGCGAGGGCGGGCTCGATCTGGCACGGCACGCGAAGTTCGTCGCCGGGCATTCGCTCGGCGAGTATTGCGCGCTGGCCGCCGCCGGCACCTTCGGGCTGGCCGATGCCGCCCGCCTGCTGCGGCTGCGCGGCCAGGCGATGCAGAAGGCCGTGCCCGCCGGCGAGGGCGGGATGGCCGCCCTGCTCGGTGCCGAACTCGATCTTGCCCGCGCGATCGCCGCCGCCGCGGCCGAGGGCCAGGTATGTTCCGCCGCCAACGACAATGGCGGCGGCCAGGTGGTGCTGTCCGGCCACGCCGAGGCGATCGGGCGCGCAATCGCGCTGGCGCCTGCCAGGGGCGTGAAGCGGGCGATGAAACTGCCGGTCTCCGCGCCGTTCCACTGCGCGCTGATGCAACCCGCGGCCGAGGTGATGCAGGACGCGCTCGCGGCGGTCGCGATGGCCCCGCCGGCCGTGCCGGTGCTGGCCAATGTCAGCGCCGAGCCGGAGAGCGACCCGATCGCGATCAGGGGCCTTCTGGTCGAGCAGGTCACGGCGCTGGTCCGCTGGCGCGAATCGGTGCTGGCGATGCGCCGGGACGGCGTCGATACCCTGGTCGAATGCGGCGCCGGCAAGGTGCTGTCGGGGCTTGCCAGGCGGATCGATCCCGAGCTTGCCGCGCTTTCGGTCGGCTCGCCCGCCGAGCTCGAAGCCTTCGCCAGGACGCTCTGAGCGGAGGGCACGAAGCATGTTCAGGCTGGACGGCAAGGGCGCGCTGGTGACCGGCGCCTCGGGCGGCATCGGCGGCGCGATCGCGCGCGCGCTCCATGCTGCGGGGGCGACGGTCGTGCTCTCCGGCACGCGCGAGGCAGCACTCCAGGCCCTGGCCGCCGAGCTGGGCGGGCGGGCGCACGTCGCGCTCGCCGACCTGTCGCGGCCGGAAGCGGCCGACGCGCTGGTCGCCGCGGCCGAGAAGGCGGCCGAAAAACTCGACATCCTGGTCAACAACGCCGGCTTCACCCGCGACGGGCTGGCGATGCGGATGAAGGATGCCGATTTCCGCGCCGTGCTCGACCTCGATCTGGAAGCACCCTTCCGCCTCGCCCGCGCCGCGATGCGCGGCATGATGAAGCGAAGGTCGGGGCGGATCATCTCCATCGCCTCGATCGTCGGTGTCACCGGCAATGCCGGCCAGGCCAACTACGCCGCCGCCAAGGCAGGCATGATCGGCATGAGCAAGGCGCTGGCCCTGGAACTGGCCGGCCGCTCGATCACCGTGAACTGCGTCGCCCCCGGTTTCATCGTCACGCCGATGACCGATGCGCTGTCGGCCGAACAGAAGGCGGCGCTGGCCGGGCGGATCCCGCTCGGCCGGCTCGGCACCCCCGAGGATGTCGCCGCCGCCGTGCTCTATCTTGCCAGCGACCAGGCCGCCTGGGTCACCGGCACCACGCTGCACGTGAACGGCGGCATGGCGATGGCGTGAGCCGGATCACCGCAGCCGGGCCGACGCGCGCAGCTTGGGCCTTGCCGTGGCTGGCAACATGGTTGAAACCATGCTATCCGCGCCGGCCGAACCGGGAGGCCGGCGGCGCGGCTGTCGGCGCGGCTGTTCCGGCCATCCTCGACCCGCTGAGACCACTCCCGACCCGACGACCTTTCCGGTAGAGACACAAAAGGGCAGCCCTAGATGAGCGACATCGCCGAGCGCGTGAAGAAGATCGTTGTGGAACACCTCGGCGTCGAGGAGGCGAAGGTCACCGAAGCGGCCTCGTTCATCGACGACCTGGGTGCCGACAGCCTCGACACGGTCGAACTGGTGATGGCGTTCGAGGAGGAGTTCGGCGTCGAGATCCCCGACGACGCCGCCGAGAAGATCGCCACCGTCAAGGACGCGATCAGCTACATCCAGGAAAAGCAGAAGGCAGCCGGCTGAAGACTGCCGGCAACCAGGAAGCGCACGCATGCGCCGTGTGGTCATCACCGGGATGGGCATCGTCTCGCCGCTCGGGCTCGGCACCGAACAGGTCTGGAAACGGCTGCTCGCCGGCGACAGCGGCATCGGCGCGATCCAGGCGTTCGACGTGAAGGACCTGCCTGCCAAGATCGCCGGCCAGGTGCCGATCGGCGCGCGCGCCGACGGCAAGCTCGACCTTGGCGAATGGATGCCGGCCAAGGACCAGCGCAAGATGGACCGCTTCATCCAGCTCGCGCTGGTCGCCGCCGCCGAGGCGGTCGAGGATGCGGGCTGGCAGCCCGACGACGAGGAGGACCGCTGCGCCACCGGCGTGCTGATCGGCAGCGGCATCGGCGGCCTCCAGACCATCTTCGAGGCGAGCCAGCAGGTGCTGGAGGGCAAGGCCCGGCGGCTGTCGCCGTTCTTCATCCCGAGCGCGCTGATCAACCTCGCCTCGGGCCATATCAGCATCAAGTACGGCTTCAAGGGCCCGAACCATTCGGTGGTGACGGCCTGCGCGACCGGGGTGCACGCGATCGGCGATGCGGCGCGGCTGATCCAGCTCGGCGATGCCGAGGTGATGATCGCCGGCGGCGCCGAGGCGGCGGTGTGCGAGATCGGCATGGCCGGCTTCTGTGCTGCGCGCGCGCTCTCCACCGGCTTCAACGACACGCCGCAGAAGGCATCCCGGCCCTGGGACAAGGACCGCGACGGCTTCGTGATGGGCGAGGGCGCCGGCGTCGTCGTGCTCGAGGAGTACGAGCACGCCAAGGCACGCGGCGCCAAGGTCTATGGCGAGTTCGCCGGCTACGGCATGAGCGGCGATGCGCACCACATCACCGCGCCCGCCGACGGCCACGAGGGTGCCTTCCGCGCGATGAAGGCGGCACTCCGGAACGCGAAGCTCGAACCCGCCGACGTGCAGTACGTGAACGCGCACGGCACCTCGACGCCGCTTGGCGACGACCTCGAGCTGCAGGCCTGCGAGCGGCTGTTCGGCGAGGCGGCGAGGACCGTCGCGATGAGCAGCACGAAATCCTCGGTCGGCCACCTGCTGGGCGCGGCCGGCGCGGTCGAGGCGATCTTCTCGATCCTGGCGGTGCGTGACAACGTCGCCCCGCCGACGCTCAATCTCGACCAGCCAAGCCAGGCGAGCGTGATCGACCGCGTCGCTTTGCAGGCGCAACCGCGGCGGATCGACGTGGCGCTGTCGAACAGTTTCGGGTTCGGCGGCACCAACGCCTCGATCCTGTTCCGCAAGGCGGCCTGACGCCGCCCGCGGGAGACCGGCATGCCCGCCTCGCCGCGCGCTCGCCGCGGCGGCCTTCTGCTGATCGCCGGGCTGGTGGCAGCGCTCGCCTTCGCGGTGCTGGCCGGCCAGCGCGCCGTGCTGCGCGCCTGGTACGGCGACGGCCCGCTGGCCGAGGCGCGCAGCGTGGTGATCCCGCGCGGCGGCGCCGACCGGGTGGCGGGCGTGCTGCTGGGCGCCGGCGTGATCGGCGAGACCACGCCCTTCCTGATCGGCGCCCGCCTGACCGCGCAGGAAGGCGCGCTGCGCTCGGGCGAGTTCATCTTCCCCGCCGGCGCCTCCTTGCGCGACGTGTTCAGCATCCTGCGCACGGCAACGCCGGTGCAGCGGCGCCTCACCCTGCCCGAGGGGTTGACCACCGCCCAGGCGCTGGCCGTGCTGGCGCGCGCGCCGGGGCTTTCCGGCGATCCGCCGCCGCCGCCGGAAGGCAGCCTGTTCCCCGACACCTACGCCTATGAATGGGGCATGAGCCGGGCCGACATCATCGGCCGCGCCCGCGAGGCGATGGACAAGGCGCTGGCCGAGGCGTGGGAGGCACGCGCCGAGACCGTGCCGCTCGCCTCGCCGCGCGAGGCGCTGATCCTGGCCAGCATCGTCGAGCGCGAGACCGGGGTGGCGGCGGAACGGGCGCGGGTGGCTGGCGTGTTCGCCAACCGGCTGCGGCGCAACATGCCGCTGCAAAGCGAC
>JADYYZ010000164.1 GCA_020853405.1 Acetobacteraceae bacterium | reverse complement strand
CGCCTGAGCTGGCGCAGCACGTAGTCCGGCACCTTGGTCGAGAGCGCGACCTCGGGCGCGGTGCGCCGCGAGGCCAGGCGCGGCTCCGCCGCCGGCGCCGCGGGCGGGGGCGCAAGCAGGGTCGAGCCGGTCTCGGCATTGATGGCGCGCACGCGGCCGGCGGCGAGCGCCTCGCGGATGGCTTCCGGCCGCTCCAGGCTTTCGGCGACGGCGAAGCGCGGGTCGTCGGCGGCGATGCGCGCGGGCCGCGGCGGAGCAGGCGCAATCGGGGGGACCGTGAGGCCCGGTCTGCGCTGGCCGGTCATGGTTGTCTCCTCAGGCCGCGAGCGGGCCGGGCTCGGCGGCACGTGCCGCGAGCAGGCCCATCAGCTCGTCGAAGATCGCCGAAAAGTTCTCGGCCGCGTTGCCGCCGCGCTCATGCAGGTGCGGCACCCAGCCGGCATAGCTCATCTCCTTCCAGACCGTGCGTTCGCCGAAGCTCGCGGTGCACACGTGCGCGCCCGCCTGCGCATAGGTATCGCGCAGGAAGCCTTCGACACGGGGCCGCACCGCGCCCGAGGAGGTGCGCACCATCAGCACCGCGCGCGCGATCGGCCGACGCGCCACGGCTTCCGCTTCCTCCACCTGCCGCCAGGTCTCGATGCCGCCGCGGAAATCGTCCTCGCTCATCTGCGAGGGCACGACCACGAGGTCGGAGAGCGCCATCGCCACCTGCGTGTCGTTGGTGGCGGCCCCCATCAGGTCGATCACGACATGCTCGAAGCGGGCAGCGAGGTCGCGCACCAGCGTGCTGACGCGCCGTTCCTGGTCGGGGACGGCGACCTCGACATGGGCGAGTTCCGGGATGCGGGCGAAGAACCTGCCCAGCGGGCGGTTGGGGTCGAGATCGAGCGCGGCGACGGCGGCGCCGCGGGCCGTGAACTCGGCGACCATGCACTTGGCGAGCGTGGTCTTGCCGCTGCCGCCCTTGACCTGGGCGAAGGTGATGATGGCCACCGCCGCACTCCCTTCTCGCGAATCGTCCGGAAAGCCGGAAAGCAGGACACCAGAAATCCGGAAACCCGGCAAGCCGGAGAGCGGGATGCCGGAAATCCGGAAACCATTGCGTAGTGGTGCAAGAGGGCAGTGGTGCGGGGCCGATACCTGCGCGCATTCAGAATGGGGAGCGGCGCACAAACGGTCGTTTTGTGCGCCACTCTCCGGTATGAAAGGCGGATGGCCATGCTGGGCTACGCCCGCGTCTCGACCGGCGAGCAGGACCTGGAGCCGCAGCGCCGGACGCTGCTGGCGGCCGGCTGCACCGAAATCATCGGGGAAACCGCCTCGGGCGCCGATCGCGGCCGGCCGGAACTGGCCAGGCTGCTGGCCGGGCTGCGGCCAGGCGACACACTGGTCGTGGTGCGGATCGACCGGCTGGCGCGCTCGCTTGCGCAGCTTCTGGAGGTCATCGGCAGGCTGGAGGCGCGTGGGGTGAAGTTCCGCTCGCTCGGCGATCCGATCGACACCGCGGGTCCCAGCGGCACGCTGATCCTGCAGATCCTGGGGGCGGTCGCCGAGTTCGAGCGGGCGCTCATCCGTGAGCGCACAATGGCAGGGCTTGCGGCGGCGCGTGAGCGGGGAAGGGTAGGGGGGAACCCCCGCCTGAAGGCGCGCGATCCGGCGGCTCTGGCGCACCTTGCCGCGGCACGGCGGGCCAAGCGCCTGGCGGCGGCATCGGAGGGGGCGGAGGCCTGGCTGCCGCTGGTACGGAAACTGCGACCTGAAACACCCTGGCCGGCCCTGGCGGCGCACATCAATGCCGGGCTGGCGCCCGGTCGGAAGCCATTCACGCCCGCCCGGCTGGCGCGGTTTGCCCGGATGCTCGCCCAGGAGAGGCTGCTGGAACCGTGCGTGCTGCAGCACGCGCCAGCCACGCGGCGGGGCAGGGCAGGGACCGCGCGCGCGGTCGAGGTCGCCGCGGCCTACCTGCGCGGCCGGCCGGATGCCAGCTTGGCGGAACTTGGGGCGCAGCTGCTGCGGCTCGGCGTGCGGCCGCCCCGGGGCGGTGCGGCATGGGCAGCGTCATCGCTGAAGGCGTTGCGGGACAGGGCTGGGCGGGCGGGGCTGCTGGGGCCGGCTGTGCGCCCTTGACGGGTGGTACCATCGGCCTGGCAGGAGACTGCTTCACACATGTCACAGTTTCAGGAAATTTCTTTCCGGAGGGACGGAATTCAACCTTTGGGCATTTTCCTGAAGGTTGCGCTCCGCTATCAGGCGTGCGGCTAGCGAGTTGTAGAAGTCAGATCGAACGCTACCGGAACGCGAAGATATGAGAGCGCTACACCAAAGGGTTTGGCTGCGCCGATCGTGCAGTTGGATCCGGCTCGCCCGATGGAGCCAACCAACGATCCCGTTGTCGGTGCTGGTCGGGACTGGCCCGGGGCCGGGCGCCACGAACGTCGAGCGCGCGCCGTTGGCAAGCACCGCGATAACAGCACGATAACTGCCACCCACAAAAAATTACGCGAATTGTCGTAGAGCACGACACGCCCAGCCGTTCTGGCATCAGGGCGTGATGTAATCATCCAGGAGTATCGAAATGCCGGTAGGCATGAACTCTAATTTTGTCGATGTTGTTCTATCAAACCCCGGTCTTTCTGCCCTTT
>JADYYZ010000163.1 GCA_020853405.1 Acetobacteraceae bacterium | reverse complement strand
GTGCTGTCGCCGACATGCGCCCAGAACGCCGCATCGACGGTGATCGAGTTGTTCGACGACCACAGGAAGCCGCCGCGCTTGACCGCGACGAAGTCGAGCACCGACGGATCGCTCCAGGTCTTGGTGCTCATCCGCGCGGCGCGCCGGGCGCCGCCGACCAGCACGCATTCCGCCAGGTAGTGATCGACATAGAGTGCCGCCCGCCACGGCTCCATGCCCGAATCGCGCACGCGCGCCACCCGCGACAGCGCCGCCATGAACGGGCCGGGGCCGGAGGCGGGGCGCCCCTGCATGCCCATGATCGGGGCACCCTTCGGCCGCACCTTCGAGAAATCCAGGATCACCACGTCGTCGCGACGCTTCCTGAAGGCCAGCCGTTCCAGCACCTCGACCGCCTCGGCCCAGCCTTCGCGGCTGTCGGCGACGACGTGGCGGTGCACCTTCCTTGCGTGCGCGTGCAGGTGCGCTGCCTCGTCCGGCGTCAGGTAGCCGGCAATGTGGCCGGCGGTGACATC
Organism: Acetobacteraceae bacterium; assembly: GCA_020853405.1. Classification (GTDB taxonomy): domain Bacteria; phylum Pseudomonadota; class Alphaproteobacteria; order Acetobacterales; family Acetobacteraceae; genus JADYYZ01. Next base: position 7,996 of record JADYYZ010000163.1, on the reverse strand, counting down.
GGCGTGGTCCCACGAGAGTGCCGGTACCAGCACCGGCATGTGCCGCGACCAGTCGACCAGCATCATCGAATCGTCATAGGCGCGCCCCACCCCGGAGCCGTTCAGCAGCAGCAGGAACAGCATGAAGCTGGTGGCCGCGGTGGCGCAGTTGGTGAACACCTCCATGTTGCGCTCGGGCTGGGTGGCATCGCCGTGCTGGAGGTGCCGCCCCGACAGCAGCACGGTGGCCTGGCGCAGATGGTGGCGCAGCGTCTGCCGTTCCGTCTCGCGCGCCTCGACGCGGGGATCGAGCAGGGCGCTGCCGAGCGCCACCCGCTCGGCGACGTCGGCCCAGCGTTCCGGGGTGCGCCGGGCGGTGGCGTGCACCGCCCCGATCACCCACTGCGCATCGCCGTGCTCGACCACATAGGTGCCGTCGTACACATAGCCCTCGCTCTTCGCCCAGGCGGCAACCGCGACATCGAGCGCGATGTGGTCGTTGCGCGGCAGCGCGAAGGGGATGCGCTGCGGCGGGTCGTATTTCTGCTCGACGATGCGGTTGACCGTGCGGTCGGCCACTGCCTGGCCCATGCCGGGCGCATAGTCGCGCGCCGGCCGGTCCTCGCCCGGCTCCAGGCCGAGCCAAGGCTGGCGGGCAATTTTCGTGGACGGCAGCGCGGTCATGCAGGGGGCCTCCGGAGGAGTCGTGCCCGCAGGATATGGGGCGGTATCGCAGGGCGCAACGCTAGATATAGTTAAGGGGGCGCACATTGCCGCCCATCATGGCGCAGATGCCACATTGTGAACAATACACGAACATGCGTGGCTGGGGCGCACGGCCGGAGGCAGGCTGGCCGCCGCGATCGCCGGCCCTGGGCCGCTTCCTCGCGGTGGATTTCAGCCCGCGGCGGGCGGCGAATAGACCGGCTGCACGATCACCTCGTCGCCGAGCCGGTGGCCGCGCGACAGCCCGGGCCGGCAATCCGCCGCGTGCACGACGATGTTCAGATGATTGGGGGCGTGGGTCTCATCGAACCCGGCGATGCTGCCGACCGCTTCGCCTGCCACCTGCAGCAGGTCGCCCGCCAGCACCACGCCGCCGGTCAGGAACTCGGCAAAGCCGAGATACGCCACGTTCTGCACCGTGCCGCCCGGCCCCGCCTGCTCGTCGGTCAGGATCAGCTCGTGCACGTCGTGGCGGCGGATGCAGCGCGACACAAGCGGGATCAGGGCAAGGCCGCGGTCGGGCACCGCAAGCCGCATCACGCCGACCAGCCGTGCCACGAGCGGCGTGCGCGGATAATCGGGCCGAACGCCGCCGCCGTTCGGGTCGAACCTCACCGCGTCAGGTGTGCGCTGTCGAACGAGTCGTTGACCCCGAGCGCGGTGCTGATCAGATCCTGCACGCGCCTGTTGAAGATCGTCGGCGTGCGGATCTCCAGCAGCCAGGCAACCGGCACGTCCTCGGCCAGGATGCGCTGCACCTCGCTGTAGGCGGTGGCGCGCGCCGCCTCGGTCGTGGCCGAGGCGCCCAGCGCGAACAGCTCGTCGACCCTGGGATTCGCATAGCCCATGGTGTTGTTGAACATCACGCCCTTGCGGATGTTGGTCGAGATGTAGGTGCGCGCGACGCCGAAGGCGGGGTCGCCGAACTGCTGCAGACGGTTGACCGTGAGCTGGTAGTCCCAGTTCGAGACGCGCTGGATCCAGCTTGCCGGGTCCATCGATTCCAGGTTGATCGCGATGCCGACCCGCGCCAGCGACTGGCGGAGGAACTCGCCGAGCCGCCGCCAGGTCTCGCCGTAGGGCAGCGGGATCAGGCTGAGCGTCGTGCGCACGCCGTTGGCGCCGCGCCGCAGCCCCATCTCGTCGAGCAGGGCCTCGGCGCGCGCCGGGTCGTACGGATAGGGCCGGATGCTCGGGTCGTGGAAACGGATGGTCGAGGCGATCGGGCCGTTCGGGATGCCGCCATGGCCGAACCAGATGCGGTCGCGGATGAAAGCGCGGTCGATCGCATACAGCAGCGCCTGGCGGAAGCGGCGGTCGTTCAAGGGTGGGACGCGATGGTTGATCTCGATCCAGGTCATCGGCGAGGCGAACTCGGAGCCGCGCCCGGTCGCCTCCAGCTGCGGCAGCGACGTCAGCCGCTCCACCTCGAACAGCTCGACCGCATCGGGTGCCCCGACATCGACCTCGCCGCTTTCGAGCGCATAGGCGCGCGCGGCGGCATCGGGAAGGATGCGGAAATAGATCTCGTCGATGAACGGCAGCCCCGACTTCCAGTAGGACGGGTTGCGCACCAGCTGGATGTACTGGCCGCGCTGCCATTCCTTGAACATGAAAGGGCCGGTGCCGACCGGGCGCTGGTTGGCGGGGTTGGTGCGGAAATCCGTGCCCTCGTAGATGTGGCGCGGCACGATCGGCAGGCTGCTCGGCACGAAGCCGCTGAGAAAGGCGGCGAACGGCTGCTTCATCTCGACCTGCACGGTGGCGGCATCGGGCGCGCTCACCGATGCCACGTTGGCAAGGATCGCACGCGCGCGCGGGTTGGTGTCGGGCAGGAATTTCGCGAACGAGAACACCACGTCGGCGGCGCTGAACGGCGTGCCATCGTGCCAGCGCACGCCTTCCTGCAGGCTGAACCTGTAGCGCAGGCCATCGTCCGACGCTTCCCACGCGCGGGCGAGGCCGGGCCGCGGCTTCAGGTCGAAGCCGTAGGTCAGCAGCGACTGGTATATCTTGCTGCCGACCAGCTCGACCGGGCCCTGCTGGTTGACGCCGAGCATCAGGGTCGGCGGCTCGGGCTGGACGATGACGTTCAGCGTGCCGCCGCGCCGCTGTGCACGCAGCGGGCGGGCGGGAAGTATTGCCGTGGCGAGGCCGGTACCGAGGAGCGTTCTGCGGGCGATCGGCATCGGCTCATCCCCTTGTCGCGACCTGACAGCAGGCGCCATGATAGGCCTGTATACACAGCCGATCAACCTGGTGACGGGGCCGACGATGAGCGCAGGCACTGATCTCGCGGATCACAGCGATGCGCATGCCGCCGATTATGCAGCGATGACGCCGGCGGCGGTGCGCGCCGTGATGCGTGCCAACCGGTTCACACCGCGCACCACGCGCAACGTCGCGCTCGGCCATGTGCAGTGCGCGCTGGTTGCGCTGCCGAGGGCGCTCGCCTTCGATTTCCTGGTGTTCTGCCAGCGCAACCAGCGGCCCTGCCCGGTGCTGGAGGTGATCGAGGCAGGCGCGGTCGAGCCGCGCCGCAGTGCGCCGGGAGCGGATGTGCGCACCGACCTCGCGCTCTATTCGATCTATCGGAACGGCAGGCTGGAAGGCCACGTGCCTGACGCAAGCGGCGCCTGGCGCGACGACCTGGTGACCTTCCTGATCGGCTCGAACACCTCGTGCGATCTCGCATTGCGGCGGGCCGGAGTGCAGACCGAACGCAACCGGTGGGTGCTGCGTACCGCGATCGAGACCGACCCGGCCGGCCCCTTCCGCGGGCCGCTGGTCGTGACCATGCGCTGGCTGACCGCGCGCGAGGCGATCATCGCCACGCAACTGACCAGCCGGTTCCCCTTCAATCACGGGGCGCCGGTCCATGTCGGTGATCCCTCGGTGATCGGGGCCGACCTCGCGCAGCCGTTGACCGGCACGCCGGTGCCGGAGATTCCGAAGGATGTCGTACCGGTGTTCTGGGCGTGCAGCATGACGCCGCAGGCGGTCGCGCTGGCGGCCGGGGTCGAGTTCATGATCACCTCGGGGCCGTCGCAGGGCTTCATCACCGACCTCGCTTCCGACCAGGCCGGCCTGCCCTGATCCCCCGGCCGGGGCGGCGCCCGCCGGAGGGGTCTGCCCGGCGCGATCGGGGTCGTTGTCTCGCCGTGTTGCGAACAATTCGGCGTTGTATACAATGACGGCGAAGCAGGAGGCATGATGGCGCGCACCGCTCCCTCGTCGTCGAAACTCGCCGATCGTGCCTACGAGCAGCTGAAGTCGATGGCGGTCAGCTATCGGCTGCGGCCTGGCGAACGCCTGGCCGAGGTCGAGCTGGCTCGCCAGCTCAAGGTCAGCCGCACCCCGATCCGCGAGGCGCTGAACCGCCTGTTCACCGAGGGGTTCCTGACCTTCACGCCGAACCGCGGCTTCCAGGCACGCATGCTCGACGCCAAGGAGATTTTCGATCTCTACGAGGTCCGTCGCACCCTGGAAGCCGGTTCGGCACGGCACGCCGCCGAACGCGCCACCGACGAGGAGATCGAGGAGCTCGCGAGCTTCCTGGAACGCAGCAGGGCGGTGCCCGACGATACCTCGGTCCTGGAACTGGTCAGCCTCGACGAGCAGTTCCACGAATGGGTGGCGCGGCTGTCGCGCAACACCGAGATCCTGCACATCCTGCAGAACATCAACGAGCGCATCCGCTTCTGCCGCTGGATCGACATGGAACACGGCCGCCGTGCGAACACCCAGCGCGAGCATGCCGACGTGCTCGGGGCGCTCAGGGCACGGGATGCGGAGTTGAGCGCCAGGGTGATGGAGGCGCACATCGCGCGCCGCCTGGACCAGATCGTCACGGTGATCCGCGAGGGCTATGCGCGGATCTACATGGGCGATTCACTGAACAGGGTGGCCCGGCTGCCAACGCGCCGCAGGAGCTGAGCCGACCCTACTCTCCACCGGGAAACCCGCCGATGCCATCGACCGAATCCAGCCCCCTGACGCGCGCCTGGGCGCGGGCCATCGCCTCGTTCAGCCCGCATGACATCCCAGACCCGGTGCGCTTGCGTGCCTTGCAGATGATCCTCGATGCCAGCGGCGCGCTGCTGGCGGCAACCAACCCGCGCTTCAGCACCGGCCAGCGCATCGCCCGGTTCGTTGCCGGCCTGGGCGGCGAGCCGGTCTGCACGGTGGTCGGCCACGGCTTTCGCACGAACCCCGTCAACGCGGCGCTGGCGAACGGCACGATGGGCTATGCGTGCGACATCGAACCGCACCACCCCGAAGGCGTGCTGCATCCGCTGGCGGTGATGCTGCCGACCGCGCTCGCCGCCGGCGAACTCACCGGTGCCAGTGGCGAACGCCTGGTCGGCGCGGTCGTCCTCGGCTGCGAGCTCGAATACCGGCTGTCGATGGCGCTCGGCCCGGTCGAGCAGTACGACCTCGGCTTCCACCCCTCGGCCGTGACCGGCTGCTTCGGCGCTGCCGCCGCCGCCGGCTTCCTGGTCGGCCTGGATGAGGAGAAGGCGATGCGCGCACTCGGCCTCGCTGCCTGCCAGGCCTCGGGCACGATGGCCTGGGAAAGCGATGCGACCGAGAATTCCCGCCCCTTCCAGATGGGTGTCGCGGCGCGCAACGGCATCACCGCGGCGATGCTGGCCGGCCAGGATTTCGGCGGCCCGATCGGCGTGTTCGACCATGGCCATACGGTGTTCCGCGCGTTCAGCCGCAAGGCCGACCCGCACTTCCTGGTCCGCGACCTCGGAAGCCGCTTCGACGGCATCATGGAGCTCGCGATCAAGCCCTATTCCAGCGTCTCGTTCCTGCATCCGGCGCTCGATCTGCTGCTTGGCATCGCCTCGCGCGAGAGGCTCGGCATCGCCGATGTCGCCGCGATCACGCTTCGCTTCCCCAGTTCCGGCACGCACTGCATCGACGCCAACCCGCTGAAGAGCCACTCGGCGCAATACATCCTTCCCGTCGCCCTGACGGCCAGGGGCCTTTCGGTTGCCGACCTGTTCGAGGACCGGCGGCTTGCCGATCCGGCGGTGGCCGAGCTCGGCCGCAATGTCAGCGTCATCGCCGATGACGAGCTCGACCGCGGCTTTCCCGATGCCTACGATTCCGTGATCGAGGTGACCACCCGCGACGGCAGGCGCTTGCGCGGCCAGACCTCGATCGCGCGCGGCTATCCGGAAGCACCGTTGTCGGAGGCGGAGGTCCTCGCGAAGTTCCGCACGCTGGCAGGCACGGTCGCGAACCCGGCACGGATCGAGGCGCTGCACGCTGCCATCGCCGGCCTGTGGCAGGCGCCCGACCTTTCCGCCTATGCCGCGGCGATGGGTGCGAGGCCCGATGCCGCGGGTGAAGCGGGCTGACCATGGGCGGAGCCAGGCGGATGCGGGTCGGGCTCGCCGGGTTCGGCAATGTCGGGCAGTACCTGGCGGCGCGGCTCGATGCAGGCGCACTGCCGCAGGCCGAGCTGACTTCGGTGACCGCGAGCCACCTCGACGCGGCGCGCGCAAGGCTTGCGCGATTCCCATCGCTTCGCGCCCGCGTCGTGCCGCTGGCCGAGCTGGTCGAAGACGCCGACATCGTCGTCGAATGCGCGACCGCCGACGCCTTTGCCGGGATCGCGCGCGCGGTGCTCGGGCGGGGCAGGACGCTGCTGGCGCTGAGCGTCGGCGGCATCATCGACTTTCCCGATATCGCGGAGTTCGCTGCCCGCCACCACGCGAGGATCAGGGTCGCGACCGGCGCGCTGCCGGGCCTCGACCAGGTGCGGTCGGCCGCCGAGGGCACTATCCGCTCGGTCAGGCTGAATGCGCGGATCAAGCCATCGACCTTCGTCGGCGAACCCTTCCTGGAACGCCAGGGTTTCGATTTCCGCGTCCCGCTGGACGGACCGATCCGGGTGTTCGCGGGCACCGCGCGCGAGGCGGCGGCGGCTTTCCCCCGCCATTTCAACGTCGCGATCGCGCTCAGCCTCGCGGGCGTCGGGCTCGATCGCACCGAGGTCGAGGTGTGGGCCGACCCCGATGTCGTCGGCGCCGTGCACAATATCGAGCTCGAGGCAGACGAGGTCGTGCTGTCGATGACCGCCCGCAACCGCCCCTCGGACGCCAACCCGAAGACCAGCCGCCTGATCGGGCCGAGCGTGCTGGCAGCCCTGCGCTCGATGATCGGCCCGCTGCATGTCGGCAGCTGAACGTGCCGCCGGCGATCAGGCGGTGCTGGCGGGCGGCAACTCGGCGCGCGGCGCGAAGCGATAGGGCAGGCTGCGAAGATCGAGCGCGGCGGGCCCTGGCGTATCGACGTCGATCATCGCCGTGCACACTGGGCGGAACGCCGCGCGGAAATGGTTCTTCGCCTTGACGCACAGCACCTGTACCGCGCGCACGTCGATGCCGTGCATCTCGAAATAGGCAAGGTCGTTCACCGGCTGGCGCCGCTCGGTCACGATCACCTCGATGTTGCCGGCGCTGAGCAGCGCGGTGCGGCCCATCTGCACCTCGACGCCTGCGAGCATCGGGCCGTGATTGACGAAGCGCCCCGCGGTCAGCCGCGCGATCCGCGCCCTGAACGACACCGGCGGGCCGAAATGGGGTGCGATCCGCCCGCCCAGCTCTGCCTCGATCGTCGCACCCTCGCCCAGCCCGTGCGCACGCCCGACCAGCGGCGGGTCGAAGAAATAGGCGAACACGGCACGCTTCTCCGGCCGGCGCGCGACCAGGGCCGAGAACAGGCCGGACGTATCGGCGATGCCGCCCGAATAGGTGTTGTCGGCGCATTCGATCACCGCGACCGGCCCCACGGGCGCCGCCAGTGCGGTTGCGAGTGCCGATTCGGGTGTCGGCAGCGTGATGTCGAATTCCGGGCTGAGCCGCCTGATCGCGTCTGACATCTCCTCGGCGGCGCGCGACGCGGCCGCGCGATCGGCATCAGCGAACACCATGGCGGAGGCACCGGTGAACGGCCCGTCCGCCCACGGGAAGCCGCCGAAGGGCGTTACGTCAAGGATCGGCCCCGCGGTAAGCCTGGTGGCGGTCGCTTCCAGCTCGCGCATCGGGCCGTCGGCGGTGCGCATGTTGTGGCTGTGCAGCACGCGACCCGGGCGGACCAGGGCACCGACCGGCGCGATCTCTCCCGCCACGGTGCGGTCGAGCAGCCCCAGCACCTTGGCCGCGGTGTCGTGCATGTCGAGATGCGGCAGCGTCTTGTAGCCGCACGCGACCGTGGCGAGTTGAACGAGGCGCGGCGAGAGGTTGGCGTGCATGTCGAGGCTGACGCCGATCGG
>JADYYZ010000162.1 GCA_020853405.1 Acetobacteraceae bacterium | reverse complement strand
GGCTGCACGCGCTCGCCGACGCCGCGGTGCTGGCGCTGGAGCCGCTGCGCCGCCCCGCCACGGCCGAGGAGATCGCGCGCCGCCGCCCCGGGCGGCTCGATCCACGGGCACGCGCCAACCTCGACCGCTTCGGCTACCCTTGGGTGTTCGAGGATTTCTTCGCCCACCTCACGCTTACCTGCCGGCTGGATCAGCCGGAGCGCGGCGAGGTGGCCGGGGCGCTGCGCCGGGCGCTTGCCCGGCTGCCGGCCGAACCGTTCGCCTTCCACGAGATCGCGCTGTTCATCGAGGATCAGCCCGGCGGTCCCTTCCGCCTCGCGCGGTCCTTCCCGCTTGGTGCGTAGAACTCTGATCCCTGGCGTCCCGTCCCACGCGCCTGGGATGCCGGGCCGCGCATATGAGGCGGGGCGGCCATCGCGCGCGCGGCTCGCCTTACCCGCGATACACCAGCATCTCGCCGCGTCCGATCGTCAGCCGCGCCTCGACATCGGGCCGTGCCGCAACGATTTCGCGCACCACGTGCGGTTCCAGCAGGCTGAAGCCGGTCGATAGCGCGTCGGCCTCGGTCGCGGTCGGCGCAATGACGCTGACGCTCCGGTAGCGGGACGGGCTCTGTCCGGTCCGCGGGTCGAACAGGTGCGTGAACCGCCCGGCCCGATCGAACCGGAAACCAGCCCCGGCAGAGGTCGCGACCGCGCGGTCGATGATCGCCACTGTCGCATCGAGCGCCCCTGGCCGGTCGGGATCGGCGAGGCCGACCTGCCACGGCGTGCCATCGGGGCGGGCGCCGATCGCCCTCACCTCGCCCATGTCGACCAGCGTCGACGAAAGGCCGCCGCCGCGGAGCATCTCGACCACGCGGTCGGTGATGTAGCCCTGGGCAATGCCGTTCAGCGTCACGCCGGCGCCGTGTCGCGCGAGCACGATGCGGTCGCGGTTCACGCGCAGCCCGTGATGGCCGACCTTGGCCAGCGCCGTGGCGAGCGCGGCGGCGGGCGGCCCGCCGGGATCGGCGCGTTCCGCCGAGAAGTGCCTGGCGTAGAGCTGCCACAGCGGCTGCACGGTCGGATCGAAGGCGCCGCCTGTGAGCGACGTGAACAACAGCGCGGCCTCGAGGAGCCGCACCATGTCGGGGTCCGGTGCTGCCAGCGCGCCGGTACGGTTCAGCTCGGAAATCGCCGAGTCGGGGCGATAGAGGCTGAACAGCCCCTCCAGCCGTCGCACTTCGCCAAGCGCGCGCCGCACCAGCCGTCCCGCGGCAGCACGGTCGGGGTGGAAAATCCCGATCGAGACCTGCGCGCCGAGCGCCTGGCCGTTCCAGCGCACCGCCTCGCCTGCCCGTGCCGCGCCCGGTGCCAGCGCGGTGCCGGCAACGCCCGCGGCGATGCTGATCAGGCGGCGGCGCGCCAATGAGCGATGCTGCATCGTGCCCCCTCCGTCAGTCGAGGTCTGCCGGCGGCGCGCCAGGCGCCCCGCCCCGCTCGCCAGGCGCGTCGCTGCCCAGCACGTAGTCGTGCGGAATCGCGGCCAGGCCGACGACCCGGCCGCCGTTCGCGGCGGCGAACGCATCCGCTGCCGCGCGCTCGCCGAACGGCACGGCCTCGGCCGCGCCCATGCCGCCTTCCTTGCCGCTCTCGATCACGAAGAACGCCTTGCGCGCGTCGATCCAGTTGGTGGCGCCGGGATCCTCCCAGCTGGGCGCCCTGCCCATGTCGGAGACATAGATCGCGCGGATGTCGCGCGGCTGGTCCGGCAGCAGCGTGAAGGCGACGGTGTCGCGCACCGAGGAGAACCAGAAGGGAGCAAGCCCGCTTCGGGTGATGATCTGGCCCTTCGGGCCGGGATGCTCGACCAGGTTCATGCCGCAGAACAGGCCGACCGCATCGGCGGTGAGCGCGGCCGGAGGCGGCAGTTTGGCATCCGGCGAGTCTTCGTTGCAGCCGGCCAGCATCAGCAGCGCGGCAGCTGCGACCAGCAACCTCGCCTTCAAAGTTCCCTCCTCGCGAAGGACAGTGCCGCAAGCCCGAGCGGCGCGACGATCCAGGCGGCAAGCCCCGCCAGCAGCGCGCCCGTTCCGACCGAAACGCTGCCGGCCAGCCCCGCCATGCCGGAGAACTGGCTGACATTGAAGCCGGTGAGGTTGACGAGGCGATAGAGGTCGGTGGGGTTCAGGAACAGCAGCGTCTCCAGCATCTGCGCGGTGATGGTGCGGCCCTGGTCCACCACCAGGATGCCGAGCAGCGTCATGTCGAACACCAGCACCATCACGAGCCAGACCCCAACCGCGATCCCGGCGGCGGTGCCCCGGTCGCGCACCAGGCTGCTGATCAGATAGCCGATCGCGATGAACACCGCGCCCAGCATGATCGAGGCCCCGATCATCGCGGCGAAACTGTACCAGCTCGCCTTCAGCACCGTGGCATCGGTGATGGCGAGTGCGGCGGCCGCGGCGCCATAGCCGATCGCGGTCGCGAACGCCAGGATCAGGGCGTGCCCGCAGAACTTGCCGAGGATCACCTGATGGCGGCCGACCGGATAGCTGAGCAGCAGGATCATCGTCCCGCGCTCCATCTCGCCGACCACGGCGTCGTGCGAGATCAGAAGCGCGATCAGCGGCAGCAGGAAGATCGACAGGCTGGACAGGCTGACCACCACCACGTCGAGCCGGCCGGCGCGGATATTGCCGGCCGGCGCGCTGCCGAGGAACGCAAGCGACAGCGCCAGCCCCGCAAGCAGCAGCGTGGTGGCGAGCACCCAGCGGTTGCGCAGGCCCTCCTGGATCTCCTTGAGTGCGATGATCGCGATCGTCCTCATGCCGCCTCCCGGACTGCCGCCTCCCGGACTCCCGCCCCCTGGGTCGCCTCGTCCCGGGTCCGCCCTTGGGCCGTCGCCTCCTGGGCGCGCAGGAAATGCGCATAGAGCTCATCGAGCGTCGGCGCGGTGATCTCGATGTTGCTGACGCGCGGGTCGGCGGCGGCCAGGCGCAGCAGCTCCATCTTGCGTGCGTCGTCCGCGACCAGCAGGAGATGCCGGTGCGGCCCCTCTGCCGCCGCGCCGGCCAGCCAGCCGGGTGGCGTACCGCCGCCCGGCACGAGTTCCAGCACCGCGCGGATCGGCAGACGCGACAGCTGGCGGAGCTCGGCCAGCGTGCCGCGCGCCGCCAGCACGCCGCGGTTCATGATCAGCACGTGCTCGGCGCGGTTCTCGAGCTCGTGCAGCGCGTGCGAGGAGATCAGCACCGTGGTGCCGCGATCGCGCAGCGCGTTCAGGATCTCGTAGAAGGTCTGGCGCAGCGCCGGATCGAGGCCGGTGGTCGGCTCGTCGAGCAGCAGCACGCGCGGCGCGCCGAGCAGCGCCTGCGCAAGGCCGAGCCGCTGGCGCATGCCCTTGGAGTAGGTTCCGACCCGCCGGTCGGCGGCATGCGTGAGGCCGACCTGCTCCAGCAGCGGCCACGCCTCGGCCCGCGCGATGCGCTTCAGCCGCGCATAGAAGCCGAGCACCTCGCGCCCCGTGAGCGCGGCGTTGAACGCGACGTTCTCGGGAAGATAGCCGACCAGGCGGCGCGCCGTGAACTCGCCGGCCGCGGGGTCCTCGCCCAGCACCCGCACCGTGCCGTGGTTGGCGCGGATCAGGCCGAGCATCAGCTTGATCAGCGTCGTCTTGCCGGCACCGTTGTGGCCGACCAGCGCGCACAGCCGCCCCGGCGCCAGGTCGAACGAGACATCGCTGAGGGCGCGTACCCGGCCGTACTGCTTCGAGACACCGCCGATGGAGACCGTCGCGGTCATTGCGGGTTCCCTGCCGCGGGTGGCCGCGGCGGCGGTGCCATCAGGGGGTGCCGGTCGATCACCCCACCCGGGTAGAGTGCCGGAAACTGCGCCTGCGCCCAGCGCAGCACCTGCACCGCCGGGCTCGCGATCAGCACCTTTGCCGCCGGCGCGGTCCACAGCACGCGATCGAACAGGTCGTTGGGGCGATAGGCGGTGTCGGCGATGCCGTCGCCGTCGAGATCGAAGGCAGGGTTGTCGCTCCAGTAGTTGCCGCGCCCGTCCTTCGACCAGTCGAGGAAGCGGGTGCCGACATATTTCACCTGGTTGCGGTTGCCGATGAAGGCGTTGCCGGTGATCTCGTTGCGTTCCGATCCGGCGGTGAAGTGGATGCCGATGTCGCAGCGCTCGAACCAGTTCTCGCCGAACCGGTTGAGGTTGGCGCTGTAGATGAAGACGCACTTCTCCGGCCCGTGCTGGCGCCCCGGCGCGACGGCGGCGGTCCTTGGCAGCATGCCGCGTTCCTCCCTCGGCGCCTCCTCGCGGGCCGCGGCGGCAGCGCCGAGCCGGCCGCCGACCACGCGGTTGCCGACGATGCTGGAGTAGTTGGCCGAGTTCAGCAGCAGGCCGAATTCCTGGTCGCGGTCCGAGATGTTGTCGCGGATCGTGATCCGATCCGAGAACATGATGGCATAGGCACCCAGATTGTTGGCCGAGACGTTGCCCGACACTTCGCTGTCGTTGGTGTACATATAGTGGAACGCATAGCGCACCTGCTCGAAGCGGTTGCCGATGAACCGGTCCTTGCGGGTGGCGATGCTGAAGATGCCGTCGCGGCCGTAGCGGAACGTGTTGCCCGAGATGATCACGTCCGGGGCATTCCACACCGTGACACCGTTGCCGGTCTCGTTGCGGCGGACCGCGCGCAGGCCGATCACGACGTTGCCGGTCAGCCGCGAACCGGCGGCGCCGTGCACATAGACGCCGAACAGGTTGTTCTCGATGTGGTTGTTCTCGACCAGGGCGCGGTGCGCGGTCCTGGTCAGGAAGATCGCCGAATCCATCGCCGCGAGGTCACGCCCGGAGCCGGTGATGGTCAGGTCGCGGATGGTCACGTCGGGCACGAGGACGGTGATGACGCTGCCCGCGCCGCCACCGTCGAGCCGCGCGCCGGGCAGCCCGGCCAGCATCAGGCGGCGATCGATCCGGAGCGTTCCCCTGTGCTCGCCGGCGGGAAACTCGATCGTGTCGCCATCGTGCGCACGCTCGACCACCGCCTGCAACGCCTCGCCGGGGGCGGGGCGCAGCGTTTCGGCGGTGGCAGCGCCACCCAGGCCGGCGGCGACCAGCGCCGCCGGAAGGATGGAACGAGCGATGCGCACGCGGCGACCCGCCTCAGACCGACCTGGGTTCGACCAGCATGCGGCCCTTCATCTCCATGTGCATGGCATGGCAGAACCACTGGCAGTAGTACCAGAAGACCCCCGGCTGGTCGGCCGTGAACGTCACCGAGGCGGTGGCCTGCGGCGCGACCTCCATCGCGATGCCGTAGTTCACCACGCAGAAGCCGTGGGTGAGGTCCTCGACCGAGTCGAGATTGGTGACATAGACCGTGACCTCATCACCCTGCTTCACCGTGAACTGCTCGAGGCCGAACACGGGCGCGGCCGACGTCATGTAGACGCGCACCTTGTTGCCGTCACGGATCACCTTGGAGTCGGCCTCCAGGTCCACCCCGTCCGCCTTGGCCTGCTGGACCGCGTCGGCGAACATCGGGTCGGCGCGATCCCAGACCGAGACCGGGTTGATCTTCGAGCTGTGCACGATGGTGGCGTCGTGCGGCTCGGCGAAGCTCGGGCCGTCATGCACCAGCGCCATCTTGTCACCCGAGATGTCGATCAGCTGGTCGTTCTCCGGCTTCAGCGGACCGACATTGAGGAACCGGTCCTTGGAGAACTTGTTCAGCGAGATCAGCCACTTGCCGTCGGCCTCCTTGGTCTGGCCCATCGAGCTGTGGTTGTGGCCGGGCTGGTAGTGGACATCGAGCTTGTCGATGATCGGCTCGACCTTCTCGCCCTTGAACGCACGCTTGGCGAGGTCGATGTTCCACTTGCAGACTTGGCTGTCGATGAACAGCGTGGTGTAGGCGTTGCCCTTGCCGTCATAGGCGGTGTGCAGCGGGCCAAGGCCGAGCTCGGGCTCGGCCACCACCACGTCGCGCGGCTTGATCTTGTCGTCGAACAGCTGGTCGAACATCCGCACGTCGAGCACCGAGACGGTCGGCGAGAGCTTGCCGTTGACGCAGACATGAATGCCGTCGGGCGCGGTGTTGATGCCGTGCGGGTTGTTCGAGATCGGCACATAGCGGGTATAGGGCGAGCCGTGCCGGCCATCGAGCACCGGCACGCCACCCATGGTCTTGAAGTCGCCCTTCGCCACTCCCTCCTCGATGCGCTTGAGGTTGAAGATGGTGACCCAGTCCTGTTCGTTCGAGGTCATCTCGGCGAGCGTCACGCCGCCCTCGGAGTTGTAGCAGGTCGAGAAGGCGTACTTGCCCTGGTAGTCGGCATCGACGTTGTCGAGGTTGCCGTCGACGATGATCTGCCAGGCCACCTTCATGGTGTCGCCGTCGATCGCCGTGAAGATCGAGTAGTACTCCTTCGGGGCGTCCAGGATCTTGCCGTCGTTGGGCAGCGGCACGCCGTCCTCGCCGTTGCAGAACACGTAGCCGGTGCGCGGATACTTCTGGAGCCGCAGGCCGTGCACGGTGTGCTGGTTGGGCAGCTGGATGATCTTGTCGCACTTCATGACGTCAAGGCGCACGCGCGCGACGCGGGTGTTGGCCTTGTCGTTCATGAAGGCATAGCGGCCGTCATAGGTGCCGTCGGTGAACGAGATGTGCGGATGATGGAGGTCGCCGTTCAGGAAGGTGCCGCCGCGGTTCTTCAGGAACGCGCGCGATTCCGGGGTCAGCCCCTCGGTCAGCACCTTCAGGCTCTCGTTGGTCTGGCCCCAGCCGGTGGCGCTGCAGCGGTTGAACACCGGCACGCGCATCAGCTCGCGCATCGACGGCAGGCCGACGATGCGCATTTCGCCGGACTGGCCGGAGGAGAAGAACACGTAGTACTCGTCGAGCTCGCCCGGCGCGACTTCGGCCCGCTGGCGCCCGGCCGCGCCCGCCCGCGGCGGGGTCTGCGCCTGCGCGGTGCGGATCCCGCCAAACCCGGCGCCGCCGGCAAGGCCGGCCCCGGCCGCGGCGGCGGCCGTCGTGCCAAGCAGCGCCCGGCGGCCGGCACGCTTCGTCGTTTCGTTGTCACTCATCTCCAGTCTCCCTCGGCTGTCTCAGTTTGGGGGTGGTGTGGGGGTGCCGGCCGCCCGGGCAACCGGGCGTCCGGCGGTAGTGATGACGGTCTTCGGACCCCTGCCGGCGCCGGCCGGCGACGAGGTGAGCGCCCGCATCTTCTCGCGCTTCAGCCGCAGCTGGATCATGTGCGGGCAGCGCTGGTCGTCGTGATAGAGTTCCTGG
>JADYYZ010000161.1 GCA_020853405.1 Acetobacteraceae bacterium | reverse complement strand
TGACCACCTTCTTCACCTCGTGCAGGCGCGCACCCCAC
Organism: Acetobacteraceae bacterium; assembly: GCA_020853405.1. Classification (GTDB taxonomy): domain Bacteria; phylum Pseudomonadota; class Alphaproteobacteria; order Acetobacterales; family Acetobacteraceae; genus JADYYZ01. The sequence goes on along the minus strand of JADYYZ010000161.1, from coordinate 7,033 downwards.
AGGCTGCCGAACGGCGCCTCGGCGGCCTGCACCACGCCCTGGCTCAGCGCGTTGTAGACCTCGCTCCATTGCACGGTGGTGGGCCTGGCACCCATCGCCTTGAAGGTCTCGATCCACATCGTGTTGGGCGGCACCCGCACGGTCATGCCGGCGATGTCGGCGGGGTTGCGGATCGGCTTGTCGGCGATCATGTGGCGGTTGCCGAAGAAGGCGCCTGCCATCAGCAGCCGGAAGCCAGCCTGCTGGATGCGCCGGTCGAGGTCCTTGTACCAGTCGCTGGCAAGCAGTTTCGCGAACTGCTCGTGCCGCTGCACCAGATAGGGGCCGTTCAGGATGCCGTAGTCGGGCACGAAATCGGCAAGATAGCCGGGGTCGGTGATGTTCATCACGTTGGCACCGGCGCGGATCATCTCGTTCACGTCCTTGCCGCTGCCGAGCTGTTCGCCGGGGAACACCTCGATCCTGACCCGGCCGCTGGTGCGTTCGCCGACATTCTTGGCGAAGAACAGCGCCGCCAGGTGCGCGGGCTCGGTGGTCGACAGGCTGTGCGCAAGGCGGATGTTGATCGTGCCCTGGGCGCGCGCAACGGCCGGTGCGGCAAGCGTGCCGGCACCCGCCGCAAGCAGCGTTCTGCGTCGGATCATTCTGGAGCCTCCCGTGGGTGAGTATGCGGCTGCTTGTGTGGTGCGCCCGTGCAGCGTGCAGGGTGCAGCGTGCGGCGTGCGGCTACATCGCCGTCTGCGGCGCGAGCTTGCCCTTGCCTGCCTCGGCGCCCTGGTACAGCACCTTGAGCTGGCGGTCGAGCACCTCGGCATGGTGCCGGACCGCGTCGGGATGCATGTCGGAGGCCGGCGCCCGTTCGTGCTGCCAGTGGCCGGTGGTGTCGCTGCCGCGCACCAGGGTCGCGCTGCCGGTGCCGCCGGCCAGCGAATGCACGTGCGCGGGCACATAGCGGATGGCGCAGCCGATGCGCGGATAGTCGGCCTTGTTCGGCGGGCTGCCGTGGAAGATCAGCACGTGGTGCAGGCTCATCTGGCCCGGCTCCAGCACGATATCGATGGCCTCGTCCTCGTTCACCTTCACCGCGATCTCCTGGCCGCGCGACAGCAGGTTGTCGGCGGCGTAGGTGTCGGTGTGGGCGACCGGGGCCTTGTGCGTGCCGGCGACCATGCGCATGCCGCCGCTGGTCGGGTTGGCCGGCGTCAGCGCGACCCAGGCGGTGACCACGTCAGCCGAGGAAAGCCCCCAGTAGGTGCCGTCCTGGTGCCAGCTGACAAAGCCCGGGTCACGTGCGCGCTTGATGAAGAACTGGCAGCCCCAGCACAGGATGTCGGGGCCGATCACGCCTTCGACCGCATCGAGGATTTTCGGGTGGCGGATCAGCTGGTCGACCCAGGGGAACAGCAGGTTGGGCTTCTGGTTGTTCCGCCCGTCGAGCTTGCCGCCGAGCATCGCCTCGGTGCGGTCGAGATCGGCGCGCGCGGCCGCCACCTCGGCAGCGCTCAGCACGTCGAGCGGGAACAGGTAGCCCTTCTCGATGTAGTCCGCCTGGGCGGCCGGCGACAGCGAGCTTGCCATGGGTTTCCTCCGGAATTCACTTTGCGAAAATGTTCCTCGCATCACAAGGCGTGCGTCGGGGCGTGTCAACCCGCAATCCCCTGCCGCCCGTCATGTCGCGGATGCGCGCCGCGCCCGACCTGGACGTCTGCACGCCGTTCCAGCAGCATGGTGGACGAACGCCATCGAAGGGAGGAGCCGATGCGACCGACCCGTCGTGGGCTTGCCGCGCTGCTGTGCGCAACCGCCGGCGTCGCCGGTGCAGCCACCCCCTGGCCCGACCGGCCTGTGCGCCTGATCATTCCGGGGCCGCCGGGCGGTTCCTCCGACATCATGGCACGCATCCTGGCCGACGAGGTCGCCAGGGCGATCGGCCAGCCAATGGTGATCGAGCCGAAGCCGGGTGTGGGCGGCAACCTCGCCACCGACCACGTCGCCCGCGCGCAGCCCGATGGCTACACGCTGCTGTTCGGCGATATCGGGCCGCTCGCGATCAATCCCGCGCTGTTCGCCAACCTCACCTACGACCCGGTGCGCGATTTCGACCCGATCGCGCAGGTCGCGCTTTTTCCGTGGATCATCGTCGCCCACCCGTCGCTGCCGGCGCGCACGCTCGAGGAGGTGATGGCGCTGGCGCGGCGCACGCCGGGCGGGCTGGCCTATGCCACCCCCGGCATCGGCACGCCCTCGCACCTGACCGGCGCGATCCTTTCGGAGAAGACGGGCGGCGCCTTCATCCACGTGCCCTATCGCGGCGGCGGGCCGGCGACCACCGATGTGCTGGCCGGGCAGGTGAAGCTCGGCATCCTGGGGCTGCCGCCGGTCGCGCAGCATCTGCGGAGCGGCGCGCTTCGCGGCATCGCGGTCAGCACCGCGGCCCGCTCGCCGACCGCGCCCGAGGTGCCCGGCATGGCGGAAAGCGGCCTGCCCGGCTTCGATGCGGCGGTCTGGTATGGCGTGCTGGCGCCGCACGGCACCGGGTCGGAGGTGATCGCGCGCATGAACGCAGCTCTTGGGCGCGCGCTTGCCGATCCCGCCGTGCGCCAGCGCCTTCAGCAGCAGGGCGTCAGCCCCGCCTTCTCCTCGCCCGAGGCGTTCGCCGCGCTGATCAGGGCCGAGATCACGCGCTGGGCGCCGGTGGTGCGGGCGGCCGGCGCGCGGATCGAATAGCGGCAATGCGCATCGCCGCGCTGCGCGCCGGCACCATCACCCGCCGCTACGACGGCACCGCGCGCAACACGCACCATGCCTGGACGGCGAAGAACTACGTGCTGGTGATGCTGGAGACCGATGCCGGCCTTGCCGGCCTGGGCGAGATGTACTGCGACGGCGGCGGCACGCCGGAGGTCGCCGTCGCGATGCTGCGCCACGAGGTGGCGCCCGTGCTGGTCGGCGCGGACGCGCGCCTGCCCGGGGCGATCGTGCAGGCGCTTGGCGCGCGCATGGCGTTGAGCGCGCGGGGCAGCGCTGCCTCGGCGGCGATCGCGGCGGTGGACATCGCGTTGTGGGACCTTGTCGGCAAGATCGCCGGCCAGCCGCTGTACCGGCTGCTGGGCGGGGTCAGCGATCGCGCGCCGGTCTATGCCTCGGGCGGCATGTACGGGCCGGCCGGCACGCCCGAGCGCCTGGCCGATGCGTTCGCCGCGGCACGCAGCCAGGGGCTCCGGGGCGCCAAGCTGAAGGTCGGGGCCGCCAGTCTCGATCTGGATTTCGCGCGCGCCGGCGCGGTGCGCGCGGCGATCGGGCCCGAGGCGCCGCTGATGGTCGATGCCATGTTCGTGCCCGACGTGCCGGGTGCGATCGCGCTGGCGCGCCGGCTGGCGCCGCTCGACCTGCATTTCCTGGAGGCACCGACGGCGCCGACCGACATCGCCGGCTGGTGCATGGTGGCACGCGCAAGCGGGGTTCCGCTCGCGGGGCCGGAACTTTCCGACGACGCTCGCCTGATGCGCACGATGCTGCACCAGGGCGCGGTGCAGTATCTGCAGTTCGACGTGGCGATCGCGCGCGGCATTACCGGCGGCCGGGCGCTGGCGTCGCTGGCGGCGCTGCACCACCGCAGGACCAGCCTGCATTGCGCGGCATCCGCCGTGGCGCTGGCTGCCGGCGCCCAGCTCGCGGCCGGCCTCGGCAACTGCGACGGGCTGGAATTCCACCTGATGCACGACGGCCTGCGCGAGCATCTCTGGGCTTCGGGCTGGCGACTGGAGGAGGGCTGCCTGGTGATCCCCGACCGGCCTGGCCTTGGCATCACGCTCGGCGAGGAGGAACGACGGATGCTGGACGGGGCATGACACTCAAGGGACTCAACTGGGGGCATCGGCGCGCCACGGCGCCCATGCAGGCCGCGGCCGAGGCAGCCCGCGCGCGCTTCGGCATCACGCTCGACTGGGAGGTGCAGCCGCTGTCCGGATTCGAGAGCGGGCTGAACGCGGCACTCGCCGACCGCTACGACCTGATCGTGTTCGACCATCCCTTCTGCGGCACGATTGCCGCGCAGGGCCTGATGCAGAAGCTCGATGCGGTGCTGGGTGATCTTGGCGATGAGGATTTCATCGGCGGCTCGCTTGCGAGCTACCGCTCTGCCGGCGCGCTGTGGGCGCTGCCGGTCGATGGCGCGACCCAGGCGGCGCTGCTGCGGCCCGACCTGCTGGAACCGCACGCCCTGCCGCGCGACTGGGCGGCGCTGCTGGCGCTGGGCGAGCGGCTGCAGAGGCAGGGCAGGTGGCTTGGCCTTGCCAGCGCGACACCGCACGGGCTGCTGGTGCTGGCGGCGCTGTGCGCCAATCTCGGCGCACCCTTTGCCACCGACCCGGCGTTGCCGCCGTTCGATCCCGCGACGCTCGGCGAGGCGGCCGGCCTGCTGCGCGCGGCCGTGCGCCTGTCGCGCCCGGATGGCGCGCGCATGAACGCGATCGGGCTGCACGAGGCGATGGCGGCCGATGACGACATCGCGTACTGCCCGTGCGCCTATGTGTATTTGACCTATGCCGAGCCGGACATGCCACGGCCGCTCCGATTCGCTCCCTTCCCGGGGCCGGATGGCAGCCCGCGCGGCACCGTGCTGGGCGGCACCGGCCTTGGCGTCACACGCAGCTGCCGTGACCTGCCGGCAGCGCACCAGGTGCTGCGCCTGCTGGCCAGCTGGCCGGACCAGCAGGCGCTGGTGATGCGCCATCACGGCCAGCCGGCCCGGGCCGAGGCGTGGCAGGGTGCCGAGGAGGATCGCGCATTCGCCGGCGCGCACGCGGCGCTGCGCGACACCATCGAAGCCGCATGGACGCGGCCGCGCTTCGACGGCTACATCACCTGGCAGCACGAGGCGGGGAGGGTGGTCGAGGCATTCCTTGCCGACGCGATCGATGTCGCCGGGCTGGCCGCGGGGCTTCGCGCGTTGTGGCCGGGTGGTGCAGGAAGCTGAGCGCGCTCAGCCGCCGTGCCAGGCGCGGGCCAGCATGTAGATCGCGACCAGCACGATCACGAAGGCGAACAGCCTGGTCAGGGCGCCGCGCTTCCGTGCCAGGCGGCCGGCCGCCCGCAGCCCGAGGAAGCTGCCCAGCGCGCCGCCTGCGACGAACAGCGCGGCGAGCGAGGGATCGACCAGGCCGGACCGCGCATAGGTGAGCGCCGTGGTGGCGCCGAACGCGGTGACGCCGACCAGCGAACTGCCGACCGCCTGCAGCATCGGCATGCCGGTGGCAAACACCAGGCCCGGCACGATCAGGAAGCCGCCGCCGATGCCGAAGAAGCCGGCAAGCGCGCCGGTGCCGAGGCCGGTGGCGACCAGCCAGGGGGCGTTGCGGCGATCGAGCTTCACGCGGCGCGCCTCGCCCAGTTCGCCACGGCGCAGCATCAGCGCGGCGACCACCAGCATCAGCACGGCGAAGCCGGCGAGCAGCGCGTGGCCATCGACGCGCGTGCCGAGCGCCGAGCCGATCGCGGCGCCGGCGACGCCGCTTGCCGCGAATACCGACGCGCACGGCCAGTGCACATTGCCCGCGCGCGCATGCCCCAGAAGCCCGATCGCGGCGTTGATCGCCACCGCGACCGCGCTGGTGCCGATCGCCACGTGCGCGCCGGGCACGCCGACCAGGTAGACCAGCAGCGGCACCGCCAGGATCGAGCCGCCGCCGCCGATCAGGCCCAGCGAGAACCCGACCAGCGACCCCGACGCCCCGCCCAGGATCAGCTGCGGCAGGCCGAGTGCGAGCATGCCGGCGTGCCGCCGTGCGCGATCAGGCGGCAGGGAGCGGTGCCGCGGGCAGGGCGGCGCGGTTCCACGGCATGTGGCGCAGCAGCAGGGCCATGCCGCAGAAGCCGCTCACGCCCGCGAACACCAGCCCGGCGCCGACGAAGGCGGCAAGCAGGTAAAGAAGCGGCGTGAGGAACGCGCCACCCAGCACGCCGATCAGCACCAGGCTGCCGGCGCCGATCTGCACCTGGCGCATGATCTCCAGCGGTGCCTTGCGGTCTTCCGCGACGGCAAGCCCGGCCCGCTTCCAGGCCTCGATCCCGCCTTCGACGATGAAGGCCTGGCAGCTGCCCGCCTTGGCGGCGAGCTGGCCGGCGTTCGCCTGGGTGCGCATGCCGCTACGGCAATAGAACAGCACCGGCCTGCCCTCGGCCGCGGCGAGTTGCGCCTGCCCGAGCTGCGACAGCGGCAGGTGCTGCGAGCCGGGAACATGCACCCGCGCGCGTTCGTCGGCCTCGCGCACATCGACCAGCGTCGCGCCGTCCTGCAACAGTCTCGCGGCGTCGGCTGGGGAGATCGTCGGCAACATTTTCTGGTGTCTCCGGAACGGTTGGCGGGGTCGGCGTTCAGGCCGCCGGCGGACAGTAGAGCTCGTGCAGCACGCCAAGCAGGCGGGCGGCCCTGGGATCGGAAATGCGGTAGTGCATCGACTGCGCGTCGCGCCGGGCCGTCACCAGCCCGTCCTCGCGCAGCCGCGACAGATGCTGCGACAGCGCCGGCTGCGACAGGCAAAGCGCCTCGGCCAGGCGGCCGACCGTCATCTCGCCCTCGGCCGCGAGCAGGCACAGCAGCAGCAGCCGGTTCTCGTTGGCCAGCAGCCGCAGCAGGCGCGCTGCCTCGGCCGCCCTGGCTTCCAGCGCAGCGGGGCTTGCGAAGGTATGCTTTTCGCTCGGTCGGGGTGTCGGGAGCATTGTCGGGACGTCCATAATGTAGGCTGCATATAATGCAGTGCTTATATATATGTCAAGCCTGGGCGACCCGACGAAGAACCGGCTACAGCCCCAGGATCGTGATCTGGCGCGCGATCACGTCGCGTTCGTCATGGAGCGCGCGGGCACGCGCGAGCCCTGCCTCGCCCATGCGCCGGCGCAGGCCGGGATCGCCGGCGAGGCGCGAGAGCGCCGCCGAAAGCGCCGGCACCTCGGCGACCGGCACGAGCAGGCCGGTCTCGTCCGGCACCACCTCCTCGCGCGAGCCGCGGATGTCGGTGGCGACCACCGGCAG
>JADYYZ010000160.1 GCA_020853405.1 Acetobacteraceae bacterium | reverse complement strand
GTCGAGGGCAGCGAGTATCGCGGTCGCGGCCGCCAGACCTTCTGGGACGGCACGGCCGAACTGGAGGGCAACGAATTCAGCGCGATCACGCCGGTCAACTACTACAACCGCGACAAGGTCTGCGTGCAGGAGACGCCTTCGCGCGTGCGCTTCAGCGCCGTCACGACCGGCGGCTTCATGGGGTTCGAGGCACGGCTGAAGGACGCACGCTCCGGCACGCTGCGCATCCGCACCACGCACGCGAATGCCGACATCGCGCTTGCCGATATCGGGCTGGAGGATGTCGTGCTGGACGCGGGCGGGCTGGCGCGGCGGGTGCGAATCTTCCGGCTGCCCGATGCCGATCCGCCGAACCACGTGGGACTTGTGCGTGACCTCGAGCTCGCAGTCGATCGCGACAGCGCGCTCTATGCCGCCATCACCACGCTGGACGGGCATCGCGCCTGGACCAGCCCGATCCATTTCATTCCATGAAGGAGGCTACCATGCGCCGTCGCTCGCTGTTGGCCCTTCCCATTCTTGCCGCCCTGCCGCTCCGCGCCGAGACCTGGCCCACGCGCCAGATCACGATGATCGTGCCGCTCGCACCCGGCAGCACCGCCGACATCATGGCGCGTGCGGTGTCCGAGAAGATCGGGCCGCGGCTTGGCCAGCCCGTGGTGGTCGATAACCGTCCGGCCGCCGGCGGCATCGTCGCCCTGCAGCAGCTGGCCCGGGCCGAACCCGATGGCCACACATTCGGCCTGATCAGCCAGGGCACGCAGGTTTTCAATCCGCTGATCCACCGCGCCGCCGGCTATGACCCGCTGGCGGATTTCGCCGCCATCACGCCGGCCTCGACGGTGTCGAACGTGCTGATCGTGCCGCCGCGCTCGCCGTTCAGGAACCTTGCCGACATCCTGGCGGCGGCGCGCGCGAACCCCGGCAAACTGACCTATTCGTCGGGCGGGGTCGGCACCAGCCACCATCTTTCGTCGGTGCTGCTCGCGCACATGGCGAAACTCGAGGTGCTGCACGTGCCCTATCGCGGCGCGCCGGCCGGCATCCAGGCGGTGATGAGCGCCGAGGTCGATTTCGCCTTCTTCAATACGCCGACGGTGATCACGCAGATGCGCGATGGGCTGCTGAAGGGACTGGCCGTGACCTCTCCCGCGCGCTCGCCGCTGCTGCCCGAGCTGCCGACGATGCCGGAGGCGGGGCTCGCCGGCTACGAGATCGTCACCTGGATGGGGTTCGCGGCACCCGCGCGCGCGGCGCGCGCCGCGGTCGATCGCCTGAATGCCGAGATCGCGGCGGCGTTCACCGATGCGACCCTGCGCGAGCGGATGATGAAGATCGGTTTCGAGTTCATGCCGCCCGCCACGCCCGACGCCTTCGCACGCTTCATCGCAGAGGATATCGCGCATTGGCGGCCCATCCTCGCCGCCGCCAACGTCAAGGTCGAGTAGGCTCAGGCAAGGAAGGCCTTCGCCAGCGCCACGTCCTGCTGCGTCAGGCCGTGATCCGCCGGCACCACGCGGTGATCCAGCGCGGCACCAGCCTTGCGCAGCGCATCGGCAAGCCGCGCCGATTCACGCGCGGGAACGATCGGATCGGCGGCACCCGAGACCAGCAGCACAGGCATGCCCGCCGCGGTGGCGCCGGTTGCGTCGAGCGTGGCCTGGCCGCGCAGCAGCACCGCACCGGCAAGCACGCCGGGATGGCGCAGCAGCAGTGCTGCCGCGATGTTGGCCCCGTTCGAGAAGCCCAGCGCCACCACCTTGCGCCCGGCAAGCCCGTGTTCGGCTTTTGCCGCATCGAGCCAGGCGGCGAGCTCGCCAGCCCGGCGCTCGACATCCGGCAGGTCGAACCTGCCTTCGGCGAAGCGGCGGAACCAGCGATTGGCGTGCCCCTCCTTCACCGGCCCGCGCGGGGAGAGCACGGGCCGGCCGGGGGCGACGAGTTCGGCCAGCGCCAGCAGATCGTGCTCGTCGGCGCCGGTGCCGTGCAGCGCGAGGATCACCGCGCCATCCGCCGCACCGGGAACGACCCGGTGCGGCCAGGCGGCGGCCTCGAGGATCGCGGCGCTCATGCCGCGAGCGCGGTGCCGCGCAGTTTCGGCAAGGATGCCTCGATCTCGGCGCGGTGCGGCTCGTAGCGGGGCGGCAGCATCAGTTTCCCGCCCAGCTGCTCCGGCGTCTCGTCGATCGCGAAGCCGGGATCGTCGGTTGCCACCTCGAACAGCACGCCGCCGGGTTCGCGGAAATAGGTGCTGCGGAAGTAGTTGCGGTCCTGCTGCGGCGTCACGCCCAGGCCCTTTGCACGCAGCGCCCGGCTCGACTCCTCCTGCGCGGCATCCGACGCGGCGCGGAAGGCAACATGATGCACCACGCCAGCGCCCATCGCGCCGGCCCAGAAGCCGCCGGCGGCACGCAGATCGACCACGCGGCCGAGGCCCGGGCCGGGATGCACGAAGCGCGTATAGCTGCCCTCGGCCGCCGTCTGCTCGTAGCCCAGCACATCGGTCAGCACCGAAGCGGTGCCGGCAACATCCTTCAGCCACAGCGTGACGCCGGCGAAACCCCGGATCGCGTGCCCGGCCGGCACGCCTTCGGCGGCGCGCCCCTCGATCCCTGCCGCGTCGGGGGACTCGACGATCTCCAGCCGCAGCCCGTCATGATCCTTGAAGGCGAGCAACGCCTGGCCGAAACGGGCCTCGTCCCCGAACGCGACGCCGTTCGCCGCCAGACGGTCACGCCAGAAACCAAGGCTGCCCGGCGGCACGGCGAACGCTGTCTCCTCGGCCTGGCCGACACCGTGCCGGCCCGGCTTCGCGCCTGCATAGGGGAAGAAGGTCATGATCGCGCCGGGCGAACCCGCGAAGTCGCCGTAGTACAGGTGGTGCACCGACGGGTCGTCATAATTCACCGTCTGCTTGATCAGGCGCAGACCCAGCAGGCCTTCGTAGAAGGCGACGTTGCGGGCGGGGTCGCTGGCGATGGCGGTGACATGGTGCAGCCGCCCGATCGGGTAGGTCGCTGTCATCGAAAGTCTCCCTGCGCGGGGATTTGTCCGCGGCTTAC
>JADYYZ010000159.1 GCA_020853405.1 Acetobacteraceae bacterium | reverse complement strand
ACGCCGAGACACGCTCCCTCACCCGCGCGCTGGGCATCGCCGCGTTCGGGGCGATGAACGTGATGCTGGTCTCGGTCGCGGTCTGGGTCGGCAGCGACATGGGCGAGGCGACGCGCGCGGCGATGCACTGGCTGGCGGCGCTGATCGGGCTGCCGACGATCGCGATCGCCGGCCTGCACTTCTATCGCCGGGCCTGGGCAGGCATCCGCGCGCGCCGGGTCAACATGGATGTCGCGATCTCGCTCGCCGTGCTGGCGACCGCGGCGATGTCGTTGTCGGAAGCGCTGCGCAACGGCCCCTACACCTGGTTCGACGGCGCGACCGCGCTGCTTGCGCTGCTGCTGGCCGGCCGCCTGCTGGAGCGGGCCGCCCGCGCCCGCGCCGGGCGGTCGGTTGCGGAACTGCTGGCGCTGCAGCGGGCGAGCGTGCGCCGGCTTGGCCACGACGGCAGGATCGAGGAGGTTCCGGCCGAGCAGGTCAGGGCGGGCGAGACAGTCCTGCTCGCCGCCGGCGAGCGCCTGGCCCTCGACGGCATCGTCGAATCGGATGCGGCACAGTTCGATCTCGCGGCGCTGACCGGCGAGAGCCTGCCGCAACCTCTCGCACGCGGGTCCCGCGTGGCGGCCGGCGCGGTGAACATGGGCTCCGCCGCCGTCGTGCGGGTGACGCAGGCGGCGCGCGATGGCTCGCTTGCCGCGATGGCCCGGATGCTGGAGGCAGCCACCGCCGCGCGCGGGCGGTTCGCGGGCATCGGCGAGCGTGCCTCGCGCATCTATGTGCCGGTGGTGCTGGCGGTGAGCCTTGCCACCTTCCTGCTGTGGCATCTGGGGCTCGGCGCCGACTGGCGGGCGGCCCTGGTGCCGGCGGTGGCGGCCCTGATCATCACCTGCCCGTGCGGGCTTGCGATCGCGGTGCCGGCGGTGCAGGCGGTGGCGGTCGGCGCGATGTTCCGTCGTGGCCTGCTGGTGACCTCGCCGACCGCGCTGGAACGGATCTCCGGCTGCGACCACGTGGTGCTGGACAAGACCGGCACGCTGACCGAGGGGCGGCCGGTGCTGCTGCAAGGCGACTGGTCGCCGGCAGCACTCCGCGGGGCGGCCTCGCTTGCACAGGCAAGCCGCCATCCGCTGGCGCGCGCGCTGGTTGCCGCCTGCCCCGATGCGCCGGCGGCGATCGGCGCCGTCGAGCTGCCGGGGCAGGGCATCGTCGCCGGCCAGGTGCGCCTGGGCAGCGCCGCGCTGGTCGGTACGACCGATGCCGACGCCGAGGGCATGGCGATCTGGTATGCAGAACCCGGCACCCCGCCGGTGCGCTTCGCCTTCGCCGATGCCGTGCGCCCCGATGCGGCGGCGACGCTCGTCGAACTCGGCCGGCTCGGGCTTTCCGTCGAGCTCCTGTCCGGCGACCGGGCGCAGGCTGTCGGTGCGCTCGCCGATGCGCTGGGCATCGCCCTGCGCACCGCGGCGGCAACGCCCGAAGCCAAGGCAGCGCGCGTCGAGGCGCTGCAACGGCAGGGGCGGCGCGTGCTGATGGTCGGCGACGGCATCAACGATGCGCCGGCGCTGGCACTCGCCCAGGCCAGCGCGGCGCCGGAAAGCGGCACCGACCTTGCGCGCACCACCGCCGACGTGGTGCTGCGCCAGGGCGGCCTTGCCGGCCTTGCCGAGACCATCAGCCTGGCCCGGCGGGCGCAGCGCCTGGTCTGGCAGAACATCGTCTTCAGCCTTACCTACAACGTGCTGGCGGTGCCGCTGGCGGTCGCCGGGCTGGTGACGCCGCTGATCGCCGCGATCGTGATGGCGAGCTCCTCGCTCGCGGTCACGCTGAACGCGCTGCGCGCCGGACGCCCCGGTTGAGCGAGGTCACATGAACGCCCTGGTGCTGCTGGTGCCGATCGCCCTGCTGCTTGGCCTGCTTGGCCTCGGCGGCTTCCTGTGGGCGCTGCGGACGCACCAGTACGAGGATCTCGAGGGAGCGGCGAGCCGCATCCTGTTCGACGACGACCCACCCCGGCAGCCCAAGGAACCCAAGCCATGACCGGCGCGCGGCAGTTCTTCATTCTGTTCTCGGCGCTGATCGCGCTGGCCGGGCTTGCTGCCGCGGGCTGGGCGCACGACTACCTGCAGTTCTTCGGCTTCGGGCTGTTCGCCTTCGGCGTGCTGTTCGCCATCTCCTGCATCAAGCGGCACTTCGACGAGCTCGACGGCACCAGCGAGCGCTGATCAGGCAGCACCGAGCTGCCTGACCGCCAGTGCCGCCAGCAGCACGCCGTTGGCCAGCAGCAGCGCCGTGCCGGCCGGGCGCAGCCATGGGTCGGCACGGCGCAACGCGAGCCGCCCCGCGAGGGCGACCATCACCAGCGCCGGCACGGTGCCGATGACGAAGCCAGCCATCGACAGCGCACCCGCCAGCGCGCTGCCCGATGCCGCCGCCCCTGCCAGCGCGCCATAAAGGAGGCCGCACGGCAGCCCCGACAGCAGCAGGCCAAGCAGCACGCCGCGCCCGCCGGCGGGGTCATCGAGCAGCCTTCCGATGCGCCGATGGAGCAGCAGCGGCAGGCGGGCGGCCGGTGCCGCGAGGCGCAGACGCAACGGCAACGGCGCGCCGCCGATGCGCTCGGCCGCCATCGCAAGGCAGGCCAGCGCCGCCAGCATCAACGGCAGCGCCAGCACGGCGCGCACCCCGGATATGCCGCTCGCGAGGCCCGACAGGGCGCCGGCCGCGGCACCCAGCAGCGCATAGCCGACCAGCCGGCCGAGGTGATAGGGCAGCAGCGCCGCCCCCGAGAGGCGCCGCAGCGTGCCGCCGGAGTGGCTGCGATCGGCCCCCGCCGCGACCTGCGCCAGCACGAACGGCGCGCACATCATCGCGCAGTGCGCGAAGCCGCCGGCCAGCCCGGCCACGGCCATCGCCAGCACCAGCGCGACCAGCCCGCCATGGCCGAGTGCCGAGAGGTCATGCAGGCAGGAAAGAACGAGGTCCACGCGGGAGATGATGCCACAGCGCGCGCGGGTCTGCCCGGTCGGATGCAGGGACGCAGCCATCCGCCCGCTTGCCCTCGGCGCCGCGGTTTGCGCAACTGACGCGCAGGACCCACGCATGCGGCTTCTGCTGATCAACCCCAACACCTCTGCCGACGTGACCGACCGGGTCGCTGCCGCCGCGCGGGCACGCGCCGGCGTCGGCCACGCGATCGCGGCCGCGACCGCTTCGTTCGGCTCGCCCTATATCGCCAGCCGGGCGGCCAGCGTGGTCGGCGCGCACGCCGCACTCGAGCTCGCGCGCCGGCGCGTCGGCCCGGCCAATCCCGAAAAGTTCGACGCCGTGCTGGTGGCCTGCTTCGGCGAACCCGGCATCGAGGCGCTGCGCGAGGAGCTCGCGATCCCGGTGCTCGGCATGGCGGAATGCTCGTTCGCTGCCGCCGCACGGCACGGGCAGCGTTTCGGGGTGGTCACCGGCGGCGCCGCCTGGATCGCGATGCTGCGCGACTTCGCTGCCGTGCGCGGCCTCGGCCGGGCGCTGGTCTCGGTGCGGGCGCTGGCGATCGATGGCGGTGCGATCGCGCGCGATCCGGATCGGGCGCTGCCGACGCTGGCCGAGGCGGCGCGCGAGGCGCACGCCGATGGGGCCGACAGCGTGATCCTGGGCGGTGCCGGCCTGGTCGGGCTGGCTTGCCGCCTGCCGCGCCTCGCCTTCCCGGTGCTCGACTGCCTGGACTGCCTGGTCGATGCCGCGCTTGGCCTGCCCGACCCGGGCGCCACGGCGATCAACCGCGACCCGCCAGGACCGGCTTAGCCGGCCGTTAAAACCTGCCCCTGCATTCTGCGCCGCATGAGCGGCAAGAAGGCGGGCAAGGGCGGCGCCGTCATCATCCGGCGTGGCGGCGAGGAAGGCGGGCACGGCCACCACGGTGGCGCGTGGAAGGTCGCCTATGCCGACTTCGTGACCGCGATGATGGCGTTCTTCCTGCTGATGTGGCTGCTGAACGCCACCAGCGAGGAGCAGCGCCGCGGCATCGCCGACTATTTCGCCCCCGCCAACATCTTCGGCCGCACGCTGTCGGGCGCGGGCCAGCCCTTCGGCGGCTCCTCGATGACCGACGACAACAGCCAGGTCGCCCGCGCGGGCACGCCGAGTGCGGTGCCGGCGCCACGCCCGATGCCGCCCGAGGACGATACCGAGGATGAGGGCGAGCCCTATCGCGACCGCCTGCCCGAGGGCGGGCTCCATCCGCAGCCCAACCAGGCGGGCGGCCAGGCGCGCGAAGCAGGCCCGCGGCGCGAGCGCGCCGCCGCCGGCGCCGAGGCAGCCCAGGCGGTCGAGGCGCTGCGCCGGGGCGAGAATCGCTTCGACGGCGCCGAGGGCGCAGGCCCCGGCATCGCTGCCTTCCCGCCGAGCGCTGCCGGCACCGCAACCGAAGCCAGCGCCCGTGCCGAGGCAGCGCGCGAGGAACAGGCCCGGTTCGAGGAGACCACCCAGGCGATCCGCCAGGCGATCGAGGCCGATGCAAGGCTCGCCGAGTTCGGCCGCCAGCTTTCGATCGATGCGTCGCCCGAGGGCCTGCGCATCCAGCTGCTCGACGAGGAGCGGCGGCCGATGTTCGCGCTCGGCGGCGCGGCCCCGAACGAGGCGGCGCGCGGCCTGGTCGCCAAACTCGCGCCCATCCTGGCATCGTTGCCGAACGCGCTGACGATCGCCGGCCACACCGATGCCGCGCCGTTCCGCGGCACCGGCCGCAGCAATTTCGACCTTTCCGCCGATCGCGCCAACGCGGTGCGCAGACTGCTGACCGAGGCCGGCCTGCCCGAACGGCGTGTGCGCAGCGTCACCGGCAACGCCGACCGCGACCTGCTGCTGCCGGCCGAGCCGCTCGCGCCCGCCAACCGCCGCATCGCCATCGTGGTGCTGCGCGAGGCCGGCCTGCCGCTGCCCGGCGATGCCGCGCGCAACTGAGGCTGGCCCGCCATGCTGACGATCGGCGGCCTCGTCTTCCTGCTGGTGTGCGTGTTCGGCGGCTACATCGCGGCCGGCGGCAAGCTCGCGATCATCCTGCACGCGCTGCCGTTCGAGTTCGCGATCATCGGCGGCGCGGCGATGGGCACGCTGTTCATGGCCAATTCCATGCACGGCGTGAAACACACCTTCGGCGGCTTCGGCAAGGTCATCAAGGGCGAGCGTTTCCGGCGGCAGGACTTCCTCGATCTCCTGACCCTGCTCTATTTCTTCGTGCGCCTGGCCAGCACCAAGGGCGCGATGGCGCTGGAAGCCCATATCGAGAAGCCCGACGACAGTGCCGCGTTCCAGAAGTTCCCGAAGATCAGGGCCGACCATCACGCGGTCGACCTGATCTGCGACTATCTGCGCATGATCGGCATGCACGCCGACGACCCGCACCAGATCGAGGACGTGTTCGCGCGCGAACTGAAGAAGGCCAAGGAGGAGGAGCTGCACCCAAGCCACGCGATGCAGTCGATGGCCGATGCGCTGCCGGCGCTGGGCATCGTCGCGGCGGTGATGGGCGTGATCAAGACCATGGGCAGCATCGATTCGCCGCCTCCCGTGCTCGGCAAGATGATCGGCGGCGCGCTGGTCGGCACCTTTCTCGGCGTGCTGCTGGCCTATGGCCTGATGGGGCCGATGGCGGCCCGCCTCAAGGGTATCGTCGAGGAGGACATGAAATACTACGAGGTGATCCGCGCGGTGCTGGTCGCGCACCTGCACGGCAACGCCCCGCAGGTCAGCGTCGAGACCGGGCGCAAGATCGTGCCGACCGCGCACATGCCGAGCTTCATCGAGCTCGAGCAGGTGCTGCAGGGCCTCGACATCAAGTAGCGGCCTGGCGGTACGTCGCGCCACGGCGGCATGCTGGCGGGACCTACCCGCGCAGCAGCGAATCCAGCACCGGCAGCGAGATGACGGCGGCGAAGGCGACCATCGCGTAGGTGGCACGCCGGAACGCCTGCTCGCTGGCGAGCCTGAACATCCGCGCCCCGCCCCAGGT
>JADYYZ010000158.1 GCA_020853405.1 Acetobacteraceae bacterium | reverse complement strand
GCCTTGAAATAACCGTAGGCGGCGCGCGGCTTGAGAATCTGCTCGGCCTCGCACAGGTCGAGCATGCGCCGCATCACCGGGCGCAGTTCCTGCTTCGCCCAGCCCAGGAAATCCTCGAGGCTGCGGCCAGCCTTCCGGAATCCCCACTGGAACTGATAGAGGCTGCGCTCGTTGATGAAGGGCACCAGCGCGCGGGGGTCGGTCTCGATCACGCGGGCACCCCAGAACGGCGGCGTCGGCACCGCATGGTCCTGCGACAGGCGTCGCCGCCTGCCTTGCGCGTAGTTCACGTCGACCGGCTGGAAGCCGCGCGGGTCGGCCTGGCCGAGGGTGCGCGAGGTATTGCGCACGCGGCCCACGTTCTTCGCCTGCACCGCGCTCAGATAGTCGTCGAAGCCGTTGCCCATCACCTTGTCCATCAGCGACAGGCCATCGAACGCATCGCGCGCATAGGCGACCCGCCCGCAGGCATAGCTCCTGGCGCAGTCGGTCTCGACATAGGTGCGGGTCAGCGCCGCGCCCCCCAGCAGCACCGGTACCTCGACCCCCTGGCGGCTCATCTCCTCCAGGTTCTCGCGCATCACCACGGTTGACTTCACCAGCAGCCCACTCATGCCGATGGCGTGCGCGCGGTGCTGCTTGGCGGCACTGACGAGGTCGGCGAGCGGCACCTTGATGCCGAGGTTGACCACCTTGTAGCCGTTGTTGGTCAGGATGATGTCGACCAGGTTCTTGCCGATGTCGTGCACGTCGCCCTTGACGGTCGCCAGCACGATCGTGCCCTTCGCCTGGCCTTCCACCCGCTCCATGAAGGGTTCGAGATAGGCGACCGCCGCCTTCATGGTCTCGGCCGACTGCAGCACGAAGGGCAGCTGCATCTTGCCGGCGCCGAACAGTTCGCCCACCACCTTCATGCCGTCGAGCAGGATGTCGTTGATGATGGCGAGCGGGGCGTGCGTCTTCATCGCCTCGGCCAGTTCCTCGTCGAGCCCCTTGCGGTCGCCATCGACGATGCGGTCCTTGAGCCGCCCTTCCACGGTCGCTGCCTTCTTCTTCTGCACCGTGTCGCTGGCCTTGCGGCCGGCGAACAGCGCCATGAACGCATGCAGCGGGTCGTAGCCCTCGCGGCGGCGGTCGTAGATCAGATCCTCGGCGACGCGCACCTCCTCCTCGGGGATCGAATGCAGCGGTGCGATCTTGCTGACATGCACGATCGCCCCGGTCATGCCCGCCTTCACCGCGTGATCGAGGAACACGCTGTTCAGCACGTGCCGCGCGGCCGGGTTGAGGCCGAACGACACGTTCGACAGGCCGAGGATGATCTGGATCTCGGGGAACTTTTCGCGGATCGCGCGGATCCCTTCCAGCGTCCACAGCGCCAGTTTGCGGTCGTCCTCGTTGCCGGTGGCGATGGTGAAGGTCAGCGGGTCGATCATCAGGTCGGACTGCGGCAGGCCGCGCCGGAGGCAGGCGAAATCGACCAGCCGTTCGGCGATGCGGAGCTTGTCCTCGGCGGTCTTGGCCATGCCGCCTTCGTCGATGGTGAGCGCGATCACGGCGGCGCCGAACTTCTTCGCAAGCCGGCAGCGGTCGTGTGCCGCCTTCTCGCCTTCCTCGAAGTTGATGGAGTTGATGATCGGCTTGCCGCCGTGCAGTTTCAGTGCAGCCTCGATCACCGGGGTTTCGGTGCTGTCGATCACCAGCGGCGCGTTGACCGAGGACGTGAAGCGCCGGACCACCTCGGTCATCTCGGCCATCTCGTCGCGGCCGACGAAGGCGGTGCAGAGATCGAGCGCGTTCGAGCCTTCGCCCACCTGCTCGCGCCCCATCGCGACGCAGCCGTCCCAGTCGCCGGCGGCCTGCAGCTCGCGCCACTTCTTCGAGCCGTTGGCGTTGCAGCGCTCGCCGATCGAGAAGTACGAGTTCTCCTGCCGGAGCGGCACGGCGGTGTAGAGCGAGGCGACCGACGGCACCCACACCACGCTGCGCCGGAACGGCGCCGGCCGCGGCGCGCCGAGCTTGCGCAGCATCGCATCGAGGGCGGCGATGTGCGGGGTCGAGGTGCCGCAGCAGCCGCCGATCAGGTTCAGCCCGTCCTCGGTGACGAATCGCTCCATCCACACCGCGAGTTCCTCGGCACCCAGCGGATAGTGGGTGCGGCCATCGACCAGCTCGGGCAGGCCGGCGTTCGGCTGCACCGCGAGCAGGCCGGGCCAGTTGCGCGACAGAAAGCGCACATGCTCGGCCATCTCCTGCGGGCCGGTGGCGCAGTTGAGTCCGATCAGCGGCACGTCGAGCGCGTGCACCACCGCCGCGGCGGCGGCGATGTCGGGGCCGGCCAGCAGCGTGCCGGTGGTCTCGACCGTCACCTGCACCAGGATCGGGATATCCTGGCCGGCCTCGGTGATCGCTGCCTTCGCCGCGTTGACCGCCGCCTTGATATAGAGCGTGTCCTGGTTGGTCTCGGTCAGGATCGCATCGACGCCGCCTTCGATCAGGCCGCGACACTGGCGCACCAGCGCTGCCTCCAGCGCGTCGTAGCCGATATGGCCGAGACTCGGCAGTTTGGTGCCGGGGCCGATATCGCCGATCACCCAGCGATCGCGGGAGTCGGCGAACTGGCCGGCCGCCTCGCGCGCGAGCTCGGCGGCGCGGCGGTTCAGCTCCTCGGCGCGCTCGCCGAGCTCGAACTCGGCGAGCGTCACCGGCGAACCGCCGAAACTGTTGGTCAGCACCATGTCGGCGCCGGCCTCGAAATAGCTGCGGTGGATCTCGCGCACCAGGTCGGGACGCGACAGGCACAGCACGTCGGTGCAGTTCTCCTTGCCCCAGAAGTCGCGCTCGACATCGAGGCTCATCTGCTGCACCCGGGCACCGGTGCCACCATCGCACAGCAGCACGCGCTCGCGCAGGATGTCGAGCAGATGGGGACGGGGGGCGCTCATGCGAACATCTCCTGCGCGGCGGGCGCATGCGCGGGTTGTGCCACGGCACGGGTCGCGGTCCAGATCGCGACATCGAGCCTGCCGCCGACCATGCCGAAACGTGCCGGCGCCATGCCGGCGGCGGTGAGCCAGCCTGTCACCTGGGCACGGCTGAAGCCCTGGTGCTGGTGGCCGAGCGCCTGCTGGTGCGGCGCGAGATCGACCACCAGCAGCGTGCCGAAGGGAGCCAGCACGCGCGCCGCCTCGGCCAAAGCCGCGGCTGGGTCGGCAGCGTGGTGCAGCACCATCTGCAGCGCGACCAGGTCGAAACTGTCATCGGCCAGCGGCAGGCGATACATGTCGGCGTGCCGCACCGAGCAGTTGCGGAGCCCCTTCTCGCTGATGCGGGCTCGCGCCAGCGCCAGCATCGCCCGGCTGGCATCGACGCCGAGCGCGTGATCGACCCTGGGCGACATCACCTGCAGCAGCCGGCCGGTGCCGGTGCCGATATCAAGGAAGGCGCCGGCGCGCTCGCGCGGCAGCAGGTTCAGCAGCTTCGCCTCGATGTCGGAGGTGACGAGGCCGATCGCGCGCGCCTCCTCCCAGTCGGCGCCGTCGCGGGTGAAGCTCGCGGTGGCCGCGCGCGCGCGATCGGCGGCAAGGCGCGTCGCGGCGCGCGCATCGGTCGCGAGCTGCGGATCGTCCGGCGGCAGTTCAGCAAGCAGTGAGCGCGCGAGCGAGGCGGCAGGCCCGCTGCCGGGCACGCGGAAATAGACGTGCGGGCCTTCCGGCGCGCGCTCCAGCAGCCCGGCCTCGGTCAGAAGCCGAAGGTGGCGCGACAGGCGCGGCTGGCTCTGCCCCAGAACCTCGACCAGGTCGGAGACGCAGAGCTGGGCCGCCCCGCACAGCGCCAGCAGGCGGAGCCGCGTCGGCTCGGCGGCGGCGCGAAGCCGGATCAGGGTTTCTTCCATACACTCGACATAAACATGTCTTTATGCGATGTAAAGCGGATGTGGCTCGATGCCCGCATCCCGGTGCACCTGGTCGCGCCCGAGGCCCTGGCCGCGGCGCGGGCCGCCCAGCCGGATGCGGCGCTGCTGGTCGAGGCCGGAATCGCCGCACCCGCGGGCGCGGTGCTGGAAACCTTCTCCGCCCCGCCGCACCCGGCCGGCTGCGGCTGCTGCGTTGCCCGCAGTGCCGCCGCCGCCGCGTTCGACCGGCTGTTCCTTGCGCGCGTGAAGGGTGAGGTGCCGTTCTTCGCCTCGGTGCTGGCGGCCGCGGCGACCGAAGCGGGGCGGGCAGAGATCGGGCGGGCGCTGGCGGCCGACCCGGTGGTGCCGATGCGCTACCGCCCGGCCTGATCGCCCGGCCTGATCGCCCCGCCTGATCGCCCGGCCTGACGCGGCCGACCGCCTCAGCCCATGCGCGCTGCCATCGAAAGCAGCATGCGATCGCGCCCGCGGTCGGCGACGATCGACAGCCCGACCGGCGCGCCTTCGGCCCGGGCGCCGGGGATCGTGACTTCCGGCAGGCCGGCAAGGCCGCCGATCGCGGTGACGCTGAGCGTGCGCTCGCGCAGGCGCTGCTGGGCGGCGCGGTCCGAAGCGATCAGCGGCGCCGGTGCGGGCGAGGTCGGATAGACCAGCACCGCGCCGCCGGCCAGCAGCCGTCGGATGTGGCGCGTGAAGGCGGCGCGCGCGGCGCGGGCGGCGGCAATGCGTGCCGGCGCGATGGCGCGCGCCATCTCGAACCGCTCGCCGACGCCGGGGCCGAATTTCGGCCTGGTCGCGGTGATCCAGGGGCCGTGGCTGGCCCAGGCCTCCGGCGCCGAGGCGGCAAGGAAGATCTCATACATCTCGGCAAGGCCCGGCGGCGGCAGGCGAAGCCTGAGTGCGGGGCCGAATTCTCCCGAAAGCCGCGCGAGCGGTGCGGCCAGCGCCGCGGCGGTGGCGGCGTCGGCGTTCTCCCAGGCGTCCTCGAGCGCGACCAGCGGGCCTGGCAGGCTCTCCTCCTGGTCAGGCAGCAGCACGCGGCCGAGGCGGGCGAGGGTCGCGCCGTCGTGGGCGAACCAGCCGACCGTGTCGAAACTGGGGGCAAGCGGCAGGCAGCCGACCGCGTTCACGGCGCCGGCGCTGGGGCGGATGCCGAACAGGCCGCAATAGCTCGCGGGGATGCGCACCGAGCCGCCGGTGTCGCTGCCGATCGCGCAATCGCATAGCCCCGCGGCCACCGCCGCCGCCGACCCCGACGACGAACCGCCGGGGAAGCGGTCGGGTGCCGCGGGATTCTTCGGCGTGCCGTCGAACACGTTCTCGCCGGTCAGGCCATAGGCGAGCTCGACGGTGATGGTCCTGCCGACCAGGGTCGCACCCGCCGCCAGCAGCAGCTGCGCACAGACCGCGTGCGCGCTGGCAGGCGGGTGGGTGCGGCGATAATCGGGATTGCCGCCGCCGGTCACCTCGCCGGCGATGTCGTAGAGGTCCTTGAGGCCGAAGGTCAGGCCGGCGAGCGGGCCGCCTGCCTCGCCCTCGATCCGGGTGCGCGGACCGGGGACGAAGGCGCCGACACTGTCGCTGTTCGCATCATTCATGATCGGTCCCATCGCGGCAGGAATGCCCGGGCCGAGCCGACCCCGCGGCCGTGCCGCCGTCAAGCCCTGCGGCTGGGGCGTGGCGGGTGGCGCCGTCTCAACGCCGGCTTCATCAATCTGTGGCTCGCTTGGCCGATCGGGGTGGCGGGCAGGCAGAAAATTCCCGGCCGGAAATTCCACGATGTTCATGATCTGTTCAGGCTGACACCGCAGCATGGCACCGCCCCACCCGCCGAGGTGCCGCCATGGTCCGCCTGCCGATCGCCGCCCTGCTGCCGCTGCTTCTGGTTGCTGCCTGCGCGGCGCCCGAGAGTTTCCCGCAGGCTGCGGGCACGCCGGCGGAACCGGCAGCGCGCACGCATGCGCTGGTGGTCTCGGGCAGCGCGCTGATCCCCGGCCGTGCCGGCTCCGGCGTGGTGCTGGACGGCACCCGCATCGTCACCAATCGCCATGTCGTGGCGCCGCGCGGCCAGGTGCTGCCGGTCAGCATCACGCTGCCGGACGGGGCGCGCAGGAAGGTTGCCGAGGTGCGGATTTCCGACCGCATGGATCTCGCCGTGCTGGAGCTCGATGGCCCGGCGCTGCCGACACCCTGCTGGCGGGCGGCGGCACCCGCGGTGGGCGAGCGCCAGTGGCTGATCGGCAGCCCGGCCAGCGGCCCGACGCTGACCACCGGCCAGGTGCTGGAGACCGACGTGCCGGATGCGAAGTTCGGCGCGCTGTACGCGGTCGGCACCTCGGTGGCACCGGGCTATTCGGGCGGTGCTGCGGTTGACGGGCAGGGCTGCGTTGCCGGCATCACCACCGCCGCCTCGGGCGAGGGGACGGTGGCGCGCGCCTGGGCGCTGGCGAGCCCCCAGGTGCTGCGCGAGATCGCCCGGCTGGGCGGTGCGGCGCCGGCCGCGCTCTCCGCGACCAGCCCGCGCGAGAGCGTCGGCCGCTGAGCCGAAGCCCGCGGGCGCGCCGCGCCCGCGACGTTGCGAAACACGACGCCCAGGGCATTATCGCGCCACCATGGAAAGCGCGCCCGCGCCCCCGCACCGGGGCGTAGCCGCAGGATGGCGGAGCGAGCGTGATCATGCCGGATAAAGTCGTCTGCGTCGGCAACGTCGTTCATGACGAGGTGTTCAGCGTCGAATCCCTGCCCGGCTCGGGCGTCAAGACCGGCGTGCTGGCGTACAAGGAGCGGTTCGGCGGGCCGGCCGCCACCGCCGCGGTCGCGATCTGCCGGCTCGGCGGCGCGGCGGCCTATTGGGGTCGGGTCGGCGACGATGCTGCCGGGCGCAAGGCAATCCGCCTGCTGAGCGAAGCCGGGGTCGATTGCGATGGCGTTGCGATCCTGCCGGAAGGACGGACGCTCCGCGCGATCGTTCTGGTCGACGCACGCGGCGAACGCAGCATCGTCTCCGACCGACGGAGCCTCGCCGGCGATCCCTCGGTGCTGCCCGACGACGCGCTGCGCGACGTCGCGGCGGTGCTGGTCGACACGCGCTGGCCGGCCGGGGCCGGTGCTGCGCTGGAGCGGGCGAGACGCGCGGGCATCGCCACGATCCTCGATGCCGATGGCGGCACGGCCGGCGACAACCAGCGCCTGATCGACATGGCCGACCACGTGATCTTCTCGGCCGAGGGGTTGCGCGACCATGTCGGCGCGGGCGAGCCCGAAACCCTGCTGCGCCAATGCGCGATGACAGCCGGCACGACGACCGCGGGAAAGATCCTTGCCGTGACGCGCGGTGCCGCGGGCAGCCTGTGGCTGATCGACGGCGCCTGCTTCACCGTGCCGGCGTTTCCGGTACGGGTCACCGACACCACCGGCTGCGGCGACGTGTTCCACGGTGCGTATGCGCTCGGCCTGGTCGAGGGGAAGGCGCCGGTCGATGCGGCACGCTTCGCCAGCGCCGTCGCGGCAGTAAAGGCCGAGCGCGGCAATGGCTGGGACGGCATGGCGGACCGGGCGGCGGTCGCGGCGCTGTTCGCCGCCAATCCCGACCTCCTGCCGCGGCCGATTGCAGGCGCCGCGCCGTGACCCACGGCACCTTGGCGGCGCTTGCGACCCCTGGTAGTCCATGCTCAAGTGACGTGCCGGTACAGGCAGTTGTTGGCGAGCGATCCGGCGACGCCTCCGTCGGCACGATGATGGCGGGACCGCCCGCTTCACGGTGCAGCCGCGGAGATTGAGAGATGGCGTCCTCGTCGCTCCAGGAACTCGAAGCCGACCTTCGCGCCCTCGGGATCGATCCGGCCGACGCGGCCGGTGGCCTTGCCGGACAGGTGCGGGTGCCGGATGCGATGATCGAGCGCTGGGCGAAGGCTGCCGCGCTGGCGCCACCCGAAGCGCGCGCGGTTGCGATCTGGCTGATCAGGGAGGCGGCGCGGGCGGCGGGCATCACATCCTGCTCGATCCAGGACCTCTACATGGCACGCGCGAGGGGTGAATGGTCGGGCAAGACCGTGCCGGCGATGAACCTGCGCGGCTGGACCTTCGAGATCTGCCGTGCCGCGTTCCGGGCGGCGGCCGAACTCGACGCCGGGCTGTTCATCTTCGAGCAGTCGGTCACCGAGTCGGTGTTTGCCGAACAGACCCCGGCCGAATTCACTGCCGGCGTCCTCGCCGCCGCGTTGCGTGAGGGCTATCGCGGCCCGGTGTTCATCCAGGCGGACCACGACCAGGTCAACGCCAAGGCGTTCCGCGCCGACCGCGCGGCCGAGATCGCGCGGCTCGAACGCATCATCCGCGAACAGCTCGCCGCCGGCTTCTACAACATCGACATCGACGCCTCGACGGTGGTCGACCTGTCGCTGCCGACGGTGCGGGACCAGCAGCGCCTGAATGCCGAGCTCACGGCGCACTTCACGCGGTTCGTGCGCGCGCTCGAGCCGAAAGGCGTCACCACCTCGCTCGGTGCCGAGATCGGCGAGGTCGGGCACGAGAACACCACGCCCGAGGAGCTCCGCGAGTTCATGGCCACCTACTTGGCCGAGATGGGCAAGCACGCGTCCGACCTCGCGCCGGTCAGCAAGATCAGCATCAACTCCGGCACGTATCATGGCGGCAAGATGCAGGCCGATGGAACGCTTGCGCCGGTCAATGTCGACTACGCGCTGCTGCGGGAGATCTCCGACATCTGCCGTGCGTCGTTCGGCATGGCCGGCGCGGTGCAGCACGGTGCCTCGACGCTGCCCGGCAGGCAGCTGATGGCGCTCGCCGAGACCGGCGCGGTCGAGGTGCACCTGGCGCTCGGCTTCAACAACCTGATCTTCGACCACCCGGCGCTGCCCGCTGCGATCCGCGAGCAGAT
>JADYYZ010000157.1 GCA_020853405.1 Acetobacteraceae bacterium | reverse complement strand
GATGCCGCCTCAGTCGCCTGGACCCGGGCCGAGGGCGGCATCGTGATGGGCAAGACGGTGACCACCGAATTCGCGACCCGCCATCCCGGGCCGACCGCCAACCCGCACAACCCCGGGCACACGCCTGGCGGTTCGTCGTCGGGTTCGGCCGCAGCGGTGGCCGACTGCATGCTGCCACTCGCCTTCGGCACTCAGACCGCCGGCAGCATCATCCGCCCGGCCGCCTATTGCGGCGCGGTCGGCTACAAGCCGAGCTACGGCATGATCAGCCGCATCGGCATGAAGATCATGAGCGACAGCCTGGACACGATGGGCGTGATGGCGAGGAGCGTCGCCGACTGCGCGCTGTTCGCGGCGGCGGTTTCGGGGCGCGACCTCGGCGATCCGGAGACCTCGCCCGGGCGGGCACCGCGGGTCGGCATCTGCCGCGGCCCGACCTGGGCGGCGGCATTGCCGGAAACCGCCGTGCTGCTCGACCAGGTGGCGGTGGCGCTGTCGCGCGCCGGGGCTTCGGTGGTGCCGCGCGAACTGCCGCGCCGCTTCAACGAGCTGGTCGAGGCGCATCCCGTGGTGATGAACGTCGAAAGCGCGCGCGCGATCGGCTGGGAGCTCACGGTCCATCGCGAGCTGGTGAGCCAGGTGCTGCGCGATCGGCTGGAACCGGCGCTTGCCGTGCCGGGCGAACGCTTCGACTGGGCAAGGCGCGTGTTCGCCGGCTGCCAGGCGGGGTTTGCCGAGGCGATGGGCGATCTTGATGTGCTGGTGACGCCGGCCGCCCCCGGCGAGGCGCCGCGCGGCCTGGGCTGGACCGGCGAGGCTGTGTTCAACCTGGTCTGGACCTCGCTGCACGTTCCCTGCGTGACGGTGCCGGTCGGCCATGGGCCGCAGGGCCTGCCGCTTGGCATCCAGATCGTGGCCCGGCGCGGCGAGGATCTTCAGGCGCTTTCCTGGGCGCGCTGGGTGCAGGCGGCGCTGGGGTAGGGGTTTGGCGCGGGGCTTGCCGCCGGCCTACCCCACCAGCGTCGGCAGCGTCTCCGGCGTGTCGAAGTCGCGCAGCACGGCGTCGTCGCCGATCTCGACCGCGAAGGTCGCCTCGGCGTTCTCGGCGGCCAGGTGGCGGGCGCCGACATCGCCGCTGAGCGCCGCCATGGCAGGGAAGAACTGCCGCGCCCACAGCATCGGGTTGCCCTGCTTGCCGTTGAAGGTCGGCAGCACGATGGCGCGATCCTCGTCGGGGTCGAAGGCGTCGATCAGGCGGTCGAGCATCGCGCCCGCCACCAGCGGCATGTCGCCCAGCACGACCAGCGCGCCCTCGGTATCCGGCGCCAGTGCGGCAAGCCCGGTGCGCAGGCTGCTGGAAAGCCCGTCGGCGAAGGCCGGATTGTGCGCATAGAGCACGTGGCGCCCGGCGAGCGCTGCCTCGACCTCGCCGGCCTGGTGGCCGGTGACCACCACCACCGGCTCTGCGCGGCTTTCGAGCACATTGTCGACCACGCGCGCGATCATCGCGCGGCCGTCGGCGCCGGCGATCAGCAGCTTGTTGCGCGGCGCCATCCGTCGCGACCGCCCGGCCGCCAGCACGATCGCGCCGACCCGCCGGCGCGCGCGGCGCGGCGCGCGTGGGGCGGAAACCGACGATGCCTCGGCCCGCGGCAGCGGCCGGGTCGCGATCTCGGTCAGCAGCCCGCCGACCCCCATGCCCATGATCTCGAACGGGCGAAGCGGCACGCCGGCCAGCAGCCGCTGCAGCACGAGGTCGAACCCGTTCAGTTTCGGGCTGCGCGCGCAGCCGGGCAGCACCACGGCAGGCGTGCCGGCGAGCTCGCCCAGGCACAGCAGGTTGCCGGGGTCGACCGGCATGCCGAAGTGGCTGATCGTGCCGCCGGCGGCGACCAGGCCGGAAGGGCACACATCGCGCCGGTCGACCACCGCCGAGGCGCCCGCGATAAGCAGCAGCTCGACGCCGGCCGCGCGCAGCCGCCGCAGCGACGCGGCCACTGCCTCGGCGGTGTGGGCAACCGTCTCGACCGCGCCGAGGCTCGCCCCCAGCTGGTCGAGCCGGGCGCGCACCGACGCCTCGGCGCCGGCCAGGATGCTCTCCTTCAGGCCGGCAAGCCGGGTCATCACGAGGCCGGCCTTGAGTGGCCGCAGCGCCCGCACCTCGAACAGCGGCGATTCGCCGGCCGCGACCCGCGTCGCCACCGCGGCGATCCGGCCCTCGACCGCGAACGGGATCACCTTGACGGTCCCAACCATCTCGCGCGCGGCGACCAGGCTGAACGGCGCCAGTGTCGCAAGCGTCACCGATTCGTCGACCCGGTTCAGCCGGTCGACGCGGAGCGCATCGACCAGCAGCAGGCCCGCGCGTTCGGCGTGCAGGTTGACGCGGCCGGTGGCGCCCTGCGTGCGCGTGACACCAGGGCCGAGGCAGGCCTCGGCGATGCGGTCGGCACAGACATTCTCGGCAACGTCGCCCGCCTCCAGCCGCGCCGTGACGACGCTCGTGTGGCCGGCTTCCTGCAGCATCTGGATGTCGTCGGCGCTCAGCACCCGGCCCTTCTTCAGCACCGCGCCGGCGCTGCCGCCGGCGCCGGAGAGGCGCAGCGTATGCGCCAGCACCGCACCCTGCGCGTCGGCCAGCCTGGTGGGGCCGAAGATCACGCCGCCGCCTTCAGCGCGATCGCCGCCTGGCGGCGCACCGCGACGATCTCGGCCAGGATCGAAAGCGCGATCTCGGGCGCCGTCTCGGCCCCGATATCGAGGCCGATCGGGCCGCGGATGCGCGCGAGCGTCGCCTCCGCGTGGCCGAGTTCGCGCAGCCGCGCAAGCCGTGCCGCGTGCGTCTTCCGGCTGCCCAGCGCGCCGATATAGAAGGCGCTGCTCTTCAGCGCGGCATCGAGCGCGGGGTCGTCCAGTTTCGGGTCGTGCGTCAGCGTCACCACGGCACTTCGTGCATCGGGGGCGAATTCCGCCATCGCCTCGTCCGGCCAGCCGGTGCTGACGCTGACATTGGGGAAACGCTCGGCGGTGGCGAAGGCGCCGCGCGGGTCGATCACCCGGACGCTGTAGCCGAGATCGGCGGCGAGCGGCACCAGCGCCTGCGCGACATGCACCGCACCGACCACGACCAGGCGGAGCGGCGGGTTCTGCACGTGCAGGAACCAGCGTTCGCCCTCGACCTCGACGGTGCCGCTGTGGTCGGCGGCCAGCGCGTCCTGGGCGGCGGCAAGCAGTGCGGGATGCAGTGCGGCGTCGGTGTGGTCGGCGAAGATCAGCGCCTGCGCGCCATCCGACAGCCTGGTCGCCAGCACGAACGGCCGCTTCGAGGATCTGGCGGCGGTCACCTCCGCCCGGATTTCCGGAGTCATGGCAACACCTCTGTTCCGCTCCCTCAGTCGAGCCGCTCGACGAACAGCCGGAGCTTGCCGCCACAGGAAAGCCCGACCTCCCAGGCGCGCTCGTTGGTGATGCCGAAGGCGAGCTGCTGCGGCGCGCCCGAGGTCATGGTCTCGCGGGCGGCGTCGGCGACCGCGCCCTCGATGCAGCCGCCCGAGACCGAGCCGGCCATCCTGCCCGAGGCGGTGATCGCGAGCTGCGAGCCGACCGGGCGCGGCGAGGAACCCCAGGTCTCGATCACGGTGGCGAGCGCCACCTGCTCGCCCTGGTCGCGCCAGGCGGAGGCGATCGCGAACACGTCCTCGGTATCGGGGTTCGGGGTGGTCTCGGTCAGGCTGCTTGCTGTGGTGTCCATGTGAACCTCCCGTCGCGTGG
Organism: Acetobacteraceae bacterium; assembly: GCA_020853405.1. Taxonomy (GTDB): domain Bacteria; phylum Pseudomonadota; class Alphaproteobacteria; order Acetobacterales; family Acetobacteraceae; genus JADYYZ01. Next base: position 4,471 of record JADYYZ010000157.1, on the reverse strand, counting down.
GGGTGCGGGTTTCGACAGCAGGGCGGCCAGCGCCTCCAGGCTGTCGAGGTTGTGCACCGGGCGGAACTCGTCGACGTGCGGCAGCATCGCCCGGATACCAAGGGACTTGGGGGCGAAGCCCTGGTAGCGCAACAGCGGGTTGAGCCAGACCAGGCGGCGGCAGGATTTCTTCAGCCGCTCCATCTGGGCGGAAAGGTCCTTGCCGCCGTCGCGATCGAGGCCGTCGGTGATCAGCAGCACCACCGCGCCCTGGCCCAGCACGCGCCGCGCCCAATGGCGGTTGAAACCGGCCAAGGCCTCGCCGATGCGGGTGCCGCCCGACCAGTCGGGCACCGCATGCCCGACCAGCTCGAACGCCACCTCGGGGTCGCGGTGCTTCAGCTGGCGGGTGATGTTGGTCAGCCTGGTGCCGAACAGGAACACGTGCACGCGCGCCCGCGCGTTCGCCACCGCATGCAGGAAATGCAGTAGAATCTGCGCATACCGGGTCATGCTGCCGGAGATGTCGCACAGCACGACCAACGGCGGCGGACGCCGCCTGCGGCGCCTTCGTGCAAGGTCGAGCAGTTCGCCCCGCTTCAGCGCGCGCCGCAGCGTCGCCGCGGCATCCCAGCGGTTGCCGATCGGCGAGGCGCGGAAGCGGCGCGTCGGCACCGCCTCCAGCACCAGCCGCATCCGGCGGATGGCGGCGCGGGCGGCGGCGATCTCGGCCATACCCATCGCCTCGAAATCCATCCTTCGCAGCTGTTCCTCGGCCGAGAAGGTGAGCGTCATGTCGAGCTCGCGCTCCTCGGCGGGCGGCTCGCGCAGGCGGGGCTTGGCCTCGCCCGCCATCGCTTCCAGCACGCGGCGGCTGCCTGCGCGGGCGCGCGCCTGTTCGGGCCTTCTGAGGCCCTCGATGGCGGCCATCGCGCGCACCAGCTCGCTGCCGGTCGGGTCGCGCCAGAACACGTCGAAGGCAGCGTCGAAGATCTCGCGCTGGTCGTGCCGCTGCGCAAGCACGGTCGCCAGCGCGGCGCGGGCGTCGGCGCGGCTGCTGGCGTCGATCGCGGCCAGCGCCTGGGCGGCCGCCACCGCCTGGCCCGGCCCCACCGGCAGCCCGGCCCGGCGCAACAGCCGCGTGAAATGCATCACGTTGGCGGGCAGCCTGCCGCCCGCGCCCGGGTCGGGCAGGGGCGTCATGCCGCGGCGGCCCGCGCCTCCTCGGCCAGCTGGGCAGCCTGGTCGCCGCGGATGCGCTGGATGTCGTCCTGGTATTTCAGCAGCGCGCCCAGCGACTGCTCGACCACCGCCGGCGTCAGCTCGTGCGCATCGAGATGCGTGAGCGCCATCGCCCAGTCGATCGATTCCGCAACGCCCGGTGCCTTGAACAGGTCCATGCCGCGCAGCCTCTGCACGAACGCCACCACCTGCGCCGACAGCGCGGCACCGCAGCCCGGCGCCTTCAGCGCGAGGATCCTGCGTTCGTCGGCGGCCGAGGGGAAATCGACCCAGTGATAAAGGCAGCGCCGGCGCAGCGCGTCGTGCACCTCGCGCGTGCGGTTGGATGTGATCACCACCACCGGCGGGGTCGTCGTGCGGATGGTGCCGAGCTCCGGGATCGTCACCTGGAAGTCGGACAGCAGTTCCAGCAGGAACGCCTCGAACGGTTCGTCGGCGCGGTCGAGTTCGTCGATCAGCAGCACCGCGGGCGGGCCGTCGATGGCAGCGAGCAGGGGCCGCGCGATCAGGAACCGGCGCTGGTAGATCGCCGCTTCCAGCACCTCGCGGCCGGCCGCGCCGGTGGCTTCCGAAAGGCGGATCTCCATCATCTGGCGCGGGAAGTCCCACTCGTAGAGGGCGGCGGCGGCATCGAGGCCGTCGTAGCATTGCAGCCGCACCAGTTTGCGCCCGAGCGCCCGGGCCAGCACCTTGGCGATCTCGGTCTTGCCGACGCCTGCCTCGCCTTCCAGGAACAGCGGCCGGCCGAGCTTCAGCGCCAGCAGCACGGCGGTGGCAAGCGCGCGCCCGGCCACGTAATCCTGCCCGGCCAGCATCGCTGCCGTGGCATCGACGGTGTCGGGAACGCCGGGTTGTGGTTCGTTCATCAAAAAAATCCTTGGCCGGTCAGCCGAGCATCCGGCCCAGCAGCACGAGCAGGCACGACGCCAGCAGCATCGCCGCGACCCAGGCCCAGAGCGGCAGCATCGGCGCCTCGCCCGGCATCGACGCCCTCAGCGCAGGTAGGTGCCGAACAGCAGGATCATGATCACCAGCTGGATCACGATGCCGGCCCACGCGATTCGCGGCAGGCCGAACGGCTCGTCGGGGATGAGGTCGAACAGCGACAGGCCTGGGGCGGGGGCAGCCGGCCGGCCAGCGGCGGCCACGGCGATCCCGGCCGTTGCAACACCGGCGGCCGGCAGGCGGGCGGTGACTTCGTTGACGAAACGGTCGAAGAACTGGTCGGCCAGCCGCTTGGCGGTGCTGTCGATCAGCCTCGCACCCAGCTGGGCGATCTTGCCGCCGACCTGGGCGCTGACGTCGTAGTTCATGCGGGTCGCGCCGGCCTCGGCATCGGCCAGCCGCACCTTCGCCCCGCCCTTGGCGAAACCGGCTGCCCCGCCGCTGCCCTCGCCGCCGATCGTGTAGCCGTTCGGCGGGTCGAGGTCGCTGATCTGCACCTTGCCGGTGAAGGTGGCGTTCACCGGGCCGATCTTCAGCCCGACCCGGGCGGACAGTTCGGTCTCGGAATGGCGGGTGATCTCCTGGCAACCGGGGATCGATGCCTTCAGCACGTCGACATCGTTCAGCGCTTCCCAGACGGCGGTGCGCGGCGCTGGGATCAGGCGTTCTCCGGTCATGTCCATCGGGCGGGTATCTCCTGCGGGGGCGGGTCTGACCATGGCGCGCGCGGGCGGCGGCGGCAAGGCGGGCGGCGGCACGGCAGGCAATGGGCGCCCGCAAGGCTTGGAAGCGGCGGCGGCGCGCGATAAGCCATGTCCCCAGGCGGGCGTGGCGGGTCCTTCGTTGCCCCGACGACGGCGAGCGCGGGGTGCGGCGATGCGATGGATCTGCCTTGGCGTGGTGGCGGCGACGGCGGTCGGCATGGCGGGGCCGGCCCTGGCCGCCGATGGCGCGGCCGTCGATGGCCGCCTGCTCGGGCTTGTCTGGGTGGTGCCGTTCGCCGGCATCCTGCTTTCGATCGCGCTCTGCCCACTGCTCCTGCCGCAGCTCTGGCACCACCATTACGGCAAGATCGGCGCCCTCTGGGCGTGCTCCTTCCTGGTCCCGTTCGCGCTGGTCCATGGCGGCGCCACCGCCTGGTTCGAGACCATGCACATGATGGTGCTGGACTACGTGCCGTTCATGATGCTGATTCTCGCGCTCTATGCGACCGCCGGCGGCGTGCTGCTGACCGGCACGCTGCGCGGTACCCCTGCGACCAATACCGTGATGCTGGCGATCGGCACCCTGGTCGCCAGCCTCACCGGCACCACCGGTGCTGCCATGCTGCTGGTTCGCCCGATGCTGCGCGCCAATGCCGGGCGCACCCACCAGGCGCACACCTTCATCTTCTTCATCTTCCTGGTCGCCAATATCGGTGGCTCGCTGACCCCCCTCGGCGACCCGCCACTGTTCCTCGGCTTCCTGCGGGGCGTTGCATTCTTCTGGCCGACCCAGCACATGCTGGCGCCGATGCTGCTGGCCAGCGTGCTGCTGCTTGCCGTCTATTTCGTGCTGGACAACTGGCACTGGCGGCACGAGCCGGAGCCCTTGCGGCGCGCCCCGCCGGCTTCCGATCCGGTCGGGCTGGAAGGCGGCATCAACGTCGTGCTGCTGCTGGCGGTGGTCGCCACCGTCCTGATGATCGGGCTGTGGCGGCCTGGCCCGTTCCCCATCCTGGGCCAGCAGCTCGGCATCCAGACCGGCATCGCGGTGCTGCTGTTCGTTGCGATCACCGCCCTTTCGGTGGTGCTGACGCCGCGCGATCTCAGGATCGCCAACGGCTTCACCTGGGAGCCGATGAAGGAGGTCGCGAAACTGTTCTGCGCGATCTTCATCACCATCATCCCCGCCCTTGCGATCCTGCGCGCGGGCGATGCCGGGGCGCTCGGCTGGCTGATCGAGCTCACCAGCCGGGCCGACGGCAGCCCCAACCCGGCGACCTATTTCTGGCTTGCCGGCGGGCTCTCCTCGTTCCTGGACAACGCCCCGACCTACCTGATCTTCTTCAATCTCGCCGGCGATGACCCGGTGCATCTGATGGGCGAGGGCGCGCAGATCCTGCTTGCGATCAGTGCCGGCGCGGTTTTCATGGGTGCCAACAGCTACATCGGCAACGCGCCGAACTTCCTGGTCAAGGCGATCGCCGAGGAGAAGGGCGTGCCGATGCCCTCGTTCTTCGGCTATTGCGGCTGGGCGGTGATGATCCTGATCCCGATCTTCCTGCTGCTGAGCGTGATCTTCTTCCGTTGAGGGTGCCGCCATG
>JADYYZ010000156.1 GCA_020853405.1 Acetobacteraceae bacterium | reverse complement strand
GGCGCATGCGAGACCAGGAACAGCATCGCCCCTGGGGGCGGCTCCTCCAGCAGTTTCAGAAGCGCGTTGCTCGCCTGCGGATACTGCAGCTCGTCGGCAGGGTCGACCACCACCACCCGGTACGCCCCCTCGCCCGCGCTCAGATGCAGGAACCGCCCGATGCCGCGCACCTGCTCGACCGTCAGCACCGAACTCATGCGCCTGGTCTTCTGGTTCCATTCGCGCTGGATGACATGCAGGTCGGCGTGGCTGCCGGCGCCGACGCGGCGGAACACGGGGTGCGCCGGGTCAAGCGCCAGCGGCGGGTCGGCGGGGCGGGCACCGGCCAGGATCCAGCGGGCAGCGCGGAACGCGAGCGTCGCCTTGCCGATCCCGGGCGCGCCGGCGATCAGCCAGGCGTGGTGCGGCCGGCCGCGCGCGAAGGCGCGCTGGACCGAGGCGGCCGCCTCGCGGTGGCCGACAAGCTCGGGGTTGCGCCGCGGCGGCGGCGGCAGTTCCTCGCTCATGGCCCGATCCCCAGCCGCTCGCGCACCACCGAAGCGATCGCGCGGGCGACGGTGTCGGTGTCGGCGGCGGCATCGATCAGCACGCAGCGGTCCGGTTCGGTCTCGGCCAGCGAACGGAAGGCAGCGCGCACCCGTTCATGGAACGCAGCCCCCAGCGCCTCGTAGCGGTTGGCATCGCGCGCGCGCGCCATGCCGAGCGCCACCGGCAGGTCGAGCACGAGCGTCAGGTCCGGACGGAAATCGCCGATCGCGGCATGGCGAAGCGTATCGAAGTGCCTGCGGTCGATGCCGCCCGCCACCACCTGGTAGGCGAAAGTGCTGTCGAAGAAGCGATCGCAAAGCACGTGTTGCCCTGCCTCCAGCGCCGGCCGGATCGTTCGGCTGACATGGTCGGCACGGGCGGCGAAATGGGCAAGCGCCTCGGCCAGCGGATCGACGCCCTGGGCAGCATCGCCGACCAGCACGCCGCGCAGTGCCTCGGCGAACGCCGTGCCGCCAGGCTCGCGCGTGGTCAGCACGTCGTGGCCGCCAGCGCGCAGGTGCAAGGCGAGCCGTGCGAGCTGGGTCGATTTGCCTGCCCCCTCGCCGCCTTCCAGCGTGATGAATTTCCCGCGTGTCACCTGTGGCGCGGCCGCGCCCCGCCCGAGCACGATCGCTTCCGATCATGCCCGCGGCGCCCGGCAGCAGCCAGGTTGAGCGCCTGGTTCACGGCTGCGACGACGACGCGCTAACCGCCGGTCAGGCGCGCGCGGAACGCCTGGGTCACGCGATCCATGAAGCCGGCCTCGGCCACGTCGTGGCCGGCGACCAGCGGCACGTCGAGTGCCGGCACGCCCTGCCCGCTCATGCGCAAGGTGCCGATGCGCTGGCCCTTGGCGATGGGCGCGCGGATCGGGCTGTCGTACACCACCTTCGCCTCGGCGCTCTGGCGCCAGCCGCGCGGCACGGTGACGGTCAGTTTCCGTTCCGGCACCAGCGCGACGGAGCGCTGCGCGCCGAGCCATACCGGCGCCTGCTCCACGGTCTGGCCCTCGGCGAACAGCACCGCGTTGTCGAACTCGCGGAATGCCCAGTCCATCAGCCGGTCCGCCTCCTCGGCGCGCACCCGCATGCTGGGCAGGCCGTTCATCACCAGGATGACGCGCCGTTCGCCGCGCTTGGAAGACCCCGTGAGGCCATAAAGGCTCTCCTCGGTATGGCCGGTCTTCAGCCCGTCGCCGGTGCCGCGCTGGACCAGCGGGTTGCGGTTCTCCTGCGCGTGCGCGATCTGGTACTTGAAGCTCTTCTCGGAATAGATCGGATAGAACTCCGGGAAGTCACGGATGATGTGCCCGGCCAGCGTGGCGAGGTCGCGGCAGGTCATGCGGTGCTGCGGGTCGGGCCAGCCGGTGGCATTGCGGAAGCTGCTGCGCGTGAGCCCGATCGCCCGTGCCCGCTCGTTCAGAAGATCGGCGAAGCCCTCCTCGCTGCCGCTGATCGCCTCGGCCAGCACGATGCAGGCATCATTGCCGGACTGGATGATGACGCCGCGCAGCAGGTCATCGACGCGCACGGTGGTGCCGATATCGACGAACATCTTCGACCCGCCCATCTGCCAGGCGCGGCGCGACACCGGCAGCTCCTGGTCGAGCTTCAGCCTGCCCTCGCGCAGCATCTCGAAGACCACATAGGCGGTCATCAGTTTGCTCATGCTGGCCGGCGCCATCAGCACGTCCGACTCCTTGTCGAGCAGGGTCGCGCCGGTCTCGAAATCGATGATCAGCGCGTGGCGTGCCTGGGTGTTGAAGGCGCCGATCGGCGTGTTCGCGGGGCTGCCCGGCGGCTCGCGCGGGGGGGAGGCCTGGCCAGGGCGCGGCGCCGGCCGCGCGGGCGGGCGCTGCTGGGCCGCAGCGGGTAGCGAGGGCGCCAGGGCGGCGCCGGCCAGCAGCACACGACGGGTGGGTTTCAACGTCTTACCCTCCTACTCGACCACGATCCGGGCATCGGGGGCACCGGCGGCGCGTAGCTGGGCCAGCACGCGGTCCGCCTCGGCAGTGCCGGTGATCGGCGCGATCCGCACCCGGTACATCGGCCTGCCGCCTATATAGGCCTGCTCGGCGCGCACGCGCCCCGGCGCTATTGCCTGAAGCCTGGCGGCGAAGGCGGCGGCATTGCGCGGCTCGGCGAAGGTGCCGGCCTGGATCGCGAGCTGGGTGGCGCGCACCGGCTCGCGGCTCGCGGTGCCCACCCTGACCGGCGGCGCATCCGGCCCCTGATGCGAGGCGACCGGCACCACGGCGGGGGCGGCGCTTCGTACCGAACCGGCGGCGCGGGTGCCGGCCGGCGGCGCCAGCAGCTCGCTTGCGACCGCGCGCGACCCGGCGGCCGGCGCCGAGGCCAGCTGCACCGGCTCGTCGGCGTGCTTCAGCGCGTTGGCCAGCCGCCGGCTTTCCGCCTCCAGCACCTGCACGCGCACCCGCGCCGGCTGCCGGGGGGAGACGCCGATCGCCGCCGCCGCTGCCGGCGACAGCGCGATGATCCGACCCGGCTCGGCGGGGCCACGGTCGTTGATGCGCACCACCACCGCGCGGCCGGTTTCCAGGTTGGTCACCCGCGCGATCGCGGGCAGCTGCAGCGTCTGGTGCGCGGCACTCAGGCGGCGTGCGGAAAATGTCTCGCCGTTGGCGGTGATGCGCGGCGCGAAGGTGCCGCGCTTCGGCGGCCCGTCATAGACGATAGCAAGGCCGGTCTGGTCGAGCGTGAAATCCTCGGTCGGGTAGTAATAGACATTGCCTGCCCGCCAGGCGTTGCCGAGCACGTACTGCCCGCCGGCGACCGGCCCGTCGGCGCTGCCGGAAATGTCCTTCGCACCCTGCGCCAGAAACTGCACCTCGGCGCAGCCGGTGCCGGCCAGCAGGCAGGCCAGCAGACACGAAAACAGGGCGGCTTCAGCCGATCGCATCGCCCAGCAGCCCGCACGACAGCGCATAGAACAGCGAGTTGTTGTAGCTGCGGAAGGCAGCATGGTTGTGGCTGACCAGGAAGGCATCGCTTCCCGCCGTGATCAGTGCCGCAGGCGGCGCATCGGGCAGCTGGCGGCCATCGAACAGCCGCACCCCGGCGCGCCGCCAGTCGGCAACCGGGCGGTGGCTGCGGAAGGAGTCCGAAGGTGCCGCGCCGTTGCGGTCAACCTGGTAGCCCCAGCCCTCTCCGCCGTGCCAGTTGCCGCGCTTTTCCAGGTAGTTGGCAATGCTGGCGAACACGTCGGCGCGGCTGTCCCAGATGTCGCGCCGGCCGTCGCCATCGAAATCGACCGCGAGGTTCAGCACGTTGCTGGGCATGAACTGCGGCTGACCCATCGCACCTGCCCAGCTTCCCTTGAGCCGCGCCGGCTCGATATAGCCGCGATCGAGGATGCGCAGCGCGGCCAGCAGCTCGGCCCGGAAATAGGCGGCGCGCCTGCCTTCCCAGGCGAGCGTGGCGAGCGATTCGACCACCGAGAAATCGCCGCGCACGTAGCCATAGGCGGTCTCCATGCCCCAGATCGCGGCGATGTATCTCGGCGCGACGCGGTAGCGCTCTGCCACCGCCTGGAAGGTCGCGGCGTTGTCGGACAGTGCCTGGCGACCGTTGCGGATGCGCGTCTCGCTGACCGTGCGCGCGCGGTATGCATCCCAGGTCATGGTCGATTCCGCCTGGCGGCGGTCGAGCTCGATCACGCGCGCGTTGGCGCGCAGCCCGCTCAGCGCGGCCATGCCGGTGGGGCCGATGCCCTCGCCACGCGCCTGGCCGCGGAAACGGTCGAGCCATTGCGCGAAACTGCCTTCGGCATGCGCCGCGGCAGCTTGGGTGAGCAGGCCAGTCAGCAGCAGGGAACGGCGAAACATCTTTCCGGTCGCTATCGCGAATCGTCGTTGCAGCAGGATACCAGCACGCGGCTCGGGGTGCCGCACTTTGCATGCCCTGGCCCTTCCGCTAGGTCTACAACCCGGTAAGGTGGAGGCGAGGCATGGACGACGCGGCGGTCACGCAGCAGTTGGCAGATTTCTGCGCCGGCCTCAAGGCCGCATCGCTGCCCGAGGCCGTGCGCACCCGCACCCGCTTCCTGGTGCTGGATCTTGCCGGCAACATCCTGCGCGCACGGCACGAGGCGGAAAGCACCCCGCCCCTGCTGGCCGCGGCCCGCGCGCTCGGCCTTGCGGGCGGCGGCAGCATCGTGCTGGGCGACGGCCCCGGCTGGAGTGCCGCGGGTGCCGCATTGCTGAACGGCGCGCTGGCGCACAGCCTGGACTTTGACGACACCCATGCCGCCGGGTCGCTGCACCCGGGCGCGCCGGTGATCGCCGCCGCCTTCGCCGCCGCCGAGATGGCAGGCGCCGCTGGCGCCGACGTGATGGCTGCGATCGTCGCGGGTTACGAGGTGACATGCCGCATCGCGCTGGCATTGCCGGCCGGCGCGCATTACGACCGCGGCTTCCACCCGACCGCCACCTGTGGCGCGTTCGGTGCCGCCGCCGCCGCCGCCCGCGTGTTCGGTCTGGATGCGAGCGCCATCGCCGATGCGCTTGGGATTGCGCTTTCCCAGGCCGCCGGCAGCCTGCAGTTCCTGGCCAACGGGGCCTGGACCAAGCGCTTCCAGGTCGGCTGGAGTGCAATGTCGGGACTGGCCGCGGCAACGCTTGCCCGTGAAGGATTCTCCGGCGCCGCTGCGGCGCTGGAAGGCAGGCACGGCTTCATGCGTGCCTACGCCCCCTCGCCCGACCCCGCCCGCGCGCTTCAGCAGCTTGGCACGGCATGGGAACTGATGAACACGGCGGTGAAGCCCTATCCGTCGTGCCGCTACGGGCATGCCGCGATCGATGCCGCGATCGCGCTCCGGGCGGAGCTCGGCCTTTCGCCGGAGGAGATCGAAAGTGCGACGATCGGCCTGCCGGCCAAGGGCATGCTGCTGGTGGGAGCGCCGCGCGAGAAGAAGGCGAACCCGCGGAATGTCGTCGATGGCCAGTTCAGCGGCCCGTTCGTGGTGGCGAGCGCACTGGCGACCGGCAGGATGGGCTGGGACTCCTACGCGCAGCTGCACGACCCGGTGGTCAGGGCGCTGCTTCCCAGGATCACCTGCGAGCAGGACCCCGAGATCGAGGCCGAGTTCCCGCGCAACATGAGCGGCAAACTGACGCTGGTCGCGCGGGGAAAGACCTTTACGCGCAAGGTCGTGGTGCCGAAGGGTGAGCCGGACAACTTCCTGACCGAGGCAGAGCTCAAGGCGAAGTTCTTCGGCCTTGCCGATACCGTGCTGGGCCACGCCCAGGCGGTGCTGCTTGCCGAGGCGCTGCTTGGCTTCGACAGGGCGGCCGGTATTTCGCCGCTGCTGCGCCATGCCATTCCGCCCGCCGCGGCGCGGCTGGCGGGGGAATAGACGCTCAGAACGGCGTGTGGCCGAACTCGGCTTCGGAAATGTCGATGTAGCCGCGACTTATGGCGCGCTCCAGGGCCTCGAACGCGGAAACCGCCTCGTCGAAGGCGCGGCGCGCATGCGCCAGACGCTCGGTTTCGGCCGGGGTCACGCGGCCCATCCGGTCGTGCCCGAACCGCATCGCCTCCGCCAGATACTCGCCGCGCAGCCGCGCCACCGTGACCGCAAGGCGCATGAAGGCAGCCTCGCTGAGTTCGGGAATGCGCTCGCGCAACACCGCGCGGTTGGCCTCGCGCACCGCGATCTCGACCCGGTCGAGCAGGCGCGAGCGGGCGCGTTCCCAGCCACGATCGCCTTCGCTGATCGCCATCCGGCTTCCTCCGCATGGCAGGATCGCGTGCTTCGGTTAACCGGGCGTGAGCGAGAGAAGGAGAGAGGGTCGATGCAGCGCTGGAAACGGTTGCTTCTGGCGGCTTGTCTGGGCGGCTGGATTGGCGGGATGGCGGTTCCCGGCCTCGCCGAGGGGCCATCGGCGGTGACCGGAATCGAGTGGGCCGCCGAGGAAGTGCTGGGCGAAATCCTGCCCGACAGTGCCGGGGTCACGTTGAAACTGGACGGCCAGGGCCGCGCCGCCGGGAACAGCGGCTGCAACCGCTATGTCGGGTCGGTCGAGATCGGCGACGGCACGATGCGGTTCGGCCCCCTCGCCGGCACCCGCATGGCCTGCCCGCCGCCGCAGATGGCGCTGGAGATGAAGGTGCATCGGGCGCTGGAGGCGACCCGCCTCTATGTGCTGGACGCGAGCCGGAGCAAGATGCGTCTGCTCGACGATACCGGCACGACGCTGCTGGTGCTGGCACGCTGATCTGCAACAGGCTGACCTGCAACGGGAGGGACGATGATGGCAAAGGGTCTTCTGGCAGCGATCGCGTTGGCCTGCGCGGCGGCACCCGCCATGGCGGGAGAGCCGATCACGCTGTCCGCCATGGGCAGTTTCCATGTCGGTGGCCGGCTTGCGGAAATCGCCGGCCAGCCGGTGCGCGAGGTGACCTTTACGCCGGGCGGCGTGCCGGCCCGCGTTGACCCGAACGGCCAGTACCTGGTCGAGAGCATGTATGTGCAGTTCCACGTGCCGAACCCGCAGCGCGGCCGCCTGCCGCTGCTGATGTGGCATGGCGGCGGGCTGAGCGGCGTGACCTGGGAATCGACGCCGGACGGGCGCGAGGGGTTCCAGCAATGGTTCCTGCGCCGCGGCTGGCCGGTTTATGTCTCCGACGCGGTGGAGCGCGGCCGCAGCGGCTTCCCGCCGCCGCAGCTGATCCAGGGCGAGCCGCTGTTCCTGACCGTCAACAACCCGTTCGAGCGATTCCGGATCGGCCAGGGCCAGGGCTCGTGGAGCATGGACGAGGCAGCGCGGCGGGTGCTGCCCGGCAGCCAGTTCCCGACCGATACCGCGAGCTACCTGAATTTCGTGCGCCAGGTCGTGCCGCGCTGGACGACCACCGATGCCGCGATCATCGCCGCCTATACCGCGCTGATCGACCGCGTGGGCGAGGCCGTGGTCATGGTACACAGCCAGGCCGGCCAGTTCGGCTGGAAGGTGGCACAGGCGAGGCCCGACAAGGTGAAGGCGCTGGTGCTGCTGGAACCTGCCGGGATCGGCGATCCCGGACGGATCGAGGCGCTGCGGGGCGTGCCGCAGCTGCTGGTCTATGGTGATTTCATCGCCCAGGATTCGCGCTGGCCGTCGATCCGCCGCATCGGCGTGGAGTTCGCGATGAAGGCGAAGGCAGCGGGCGCCGATGTCACGGTGGTCGACCTGCCGGAGCGCGGCATCACCGGCAACAGCCACATGCTGATGATGGACCGCAACAACGAAGCGGTTGCCCAGGTGGTGCAGGACTGGCTGGCCTCGAAGGGGCTGTGGCAGTAGGCGGAACGGAGGCAACATGCGGCGGCGGTATCGCGACCCAGCCATCAGCGCGACCATAAGCAGCTCGTAGGTAGTTCCGGCAGCGGTGGGTTGGCCGAGCGGTTGAAGGCACTAGTCTTGAAAACTAGCAAGGGGGCAACCCCTTCCAGGGTTCGAATCCCTGACCCACCGCCATCACTTCCGTGAAACGCAGGGAACCGTGCTGTGCCGCCCGATCCTCATCGGGCTGACACCAGAGAGGCCGGCTGGAACTGGCGCGGCTGCGCCGACGGAGCAATGGGCGATCTGCACAGCGTTTC
>JADYYZ010000155.1 GCA_020853405.1 Acetobacteraceae bacterium | reverse complement strand
GGCTCATCACCAGCAGCAGCCGGACGAGGCGTTCCGGGGTGGGCAATCGGCCCTGTTTGCGGCCGAAGCCGCGGGACTTGAAGTCCGAGAACATCGGCCCGATACCCCGGCGCGCCGGTATAGTCGAGCATGGTGACATGGCCGGCGGCATCGGACATCGCGATGTTCCATGGCTCGTCATGGCCGGGTTCGTTGATGATCCCGGTGTTGGTGACGATGCGCCGATGGGCCAGCGCGGCAGTGGTGCGATACGGGCGTTTGTCGGTGACGCGCTCGGCCTCCGGGGCCTTACGCCACGAACCGCGCCAACCGCACGGCGGTATGCCCACGGCTCGGCCGCAGGCTGGGCATCACCAGCAGGCAGTCGTCATGCGGGGTGCGGATTTCGATCGTGCCATCCAGCGCGATCAGCGTATTGCGGTGGGCGATCACCTCGCCGCCGCGAAAGCCGCGCACGAAGGTGAAGCCGGCGCTCTGGGCGGTCACCACCTGGGTCACCTCGGCGCTGCGCCGCACCGCGACCTGTCCGACCGGTGGGGTCGGATTGGTGCGCGACAGGCCGAGATGATGCAGCAGCCCGGCCACGCAGGCGGCCGCCATCTCCACCGTCGCAGCCTCCCAGTGCTGGCCCGCTTCCACCAGCAGCGCCCGCGCCGTGCCGTCATCGCTGGCGAAGCGCGGATGGTCGATCAGGCGCGGCCCGTCGCAGTGCCCGCGATCCGCCACCACCAGGCCGGGTGCGCCGATCGCCTCGGCCAGACAGCGCCCACGCGCGGTGGCGCCGCTGAGGATCAGCGGGTCCGACGGCCACAGCATCGAGTGCAGGTCCAGCACCACATCGGCCGCCTCCACCGCCGGGCGGATTTCGCGCGCTCGCGCCAGTTCCACGCAGCTTCGCCCGCCATCCAGCAGTGCGGGGTCCCACAGCCGGTTCAGGTCCTCGTCCACGAAGCGGCTGGCGGTCGGATTCGCCGCATCGAAACTGTCGAAGGCCGCCAGATTGGCAAACCCCAGCGTCAGCCGCCCGCGCAAGGGCCGCAGCTTCGCCCGCAGCAGCCGGTCCAGCACGATGGCGCCGGCGAACTCGTTGCCGTGCATCAGCGCCAGCAACAGCACGTGCGGCCCGGCGGCATCGGCGGCATGGCTGGTGAAGCCGGGGATGCCGGTATTGCCCTCGCGCCACGGCGCCAGGTCGGGCGGTTCGATCCCCACCTCGAACGCCGGCAAGGCCGCCTGGAGCGGAAGGGCGGGATCGCTCGCCGTCATGCCTGCGCCATCCCCGGGCGCATTCACCCGGCCAGCCGGTCGGCCAGCCGGCGGATGAAGGCGTCGCAGGCATCCAGCTGCTCCTGCGCAATCCACTCGTCCGGCTGGTGCGCCTGCGCGATCGCACCGGGGCCGCAGACGATGGTGGGAATGCCCGCCTGCTCGAACAGCCCGCCCTCGGTGCCATAGCTGACATAGCCGGCGGCGTTGGCCCCGGTCAGCTGCTTCACCAGGTCGGCCAGCCCATGCTCCGCCGGCAGCCGCAGGCCGGGGATCCAGTTCATCACCTCCAGCGTGAAGCCGCAGCCCGGGTCCACCGCCCGCATCGCCGGCTCGACCGCGGCGGCCAGGTGGGCGCGCAACCGCTCCACCTCGGCAAAGAAATCGTCGCCCGGGATGGTGCGCCACTCCATCACGAACGCGCAGCGTTCGGGGATGATGTTGAGGATCGAGCCGCCCTGGATGGTGCCGACATGCACCGTGGTGTGCGGCGGGTCGAAATTCGCATCGAACGGCCCGCTGGCGGCAAACCGTCGCGCCTCGGCATTGAGGAACCCGATCGCCTCGGCGGCGGCACCGATCGCGTTCACCCCGCGCGCCGGCTCGCTGGAATGGCCCGGCTTGCCGCGCGCCACCACCCGCAGCGCCAGCCGCCCCTTGTGGCCCAGGATCGGCTGCATCAGGCTCGGCTCGCCCACGATGCACATCTCCGGCCGCAGCCCGCTGGCGGCGATGTCCGCCAGCAGCTCCCGCGCGCCCGCCATGTCGGTTTCCTCGTCATGGGTGATGAACAGGTGAATCGGCCGCGCCAGCCTGCGCGCCACCAGCGCCGGCACCGCGGCCAGGCAGGCGGCCACGAACCCCTTCATGTCCGCCGCCCCGCGCGCGTACAGCCGCCCCTCGGCGGCGCGCAGCGTGAAGGGATCCGCGCTCCACGCCTGGCCATCCACCGGAACGGTATCGACATGTCCCGACAGCGCGATCCCGCCCGCCACCTGCTGGCCGATGATGGCGTGGATATTGGCCTTCGTCCCCGAGGGATCGGTGCTCACCCGATAGGCCACGCCATGCCGGTCCAGCCATTCGCGCACGAAGCCGATCAGCGCCAGGTTCGGGTTGCGGCTGGTGGTGTCGAACGCCACCAGCCGCGCCAGCATGGCAGCGGTGGTCATCCGTTCCGTGGTCGCCGGCGCCGTCACCGTCGTTCCCGGGGCGTCTTTGCTCTCCATGCCCGCACTCTATACTGCCGCACCCCGACCGCAAACGGACCCCAAAATGATCCCTCCGCGCATCGCCATCCTCGGCCTCCACCTCGAGGCGAACGCCTTCGCCCCGCCCACGCAGCGCGCGGATTTCACCGCCCAGTGCTGGGAAGAAGGCGCGGCCATCACCCGCCTCGCCCGCACCCCCAGCCACCTGCCCTCCGAGGTCCCCGGCTTCTACGCCAGCATGGATGCCCGGGGACCCTGGACCCCGGTGCCGATCATCATGATCGCCGCCCCGCCCGGCGGCCCGATCGTGCAGGACGTGTTCCTCGATTTCCTCGACCGGGTACAGCGCGGCCTGGCCGCCGCCCTGCCGCTCGATGCCGTCTACATCGCCAGCCACGGCGCCTCGTCGGCCACCGGCGACGAGGACAGCGACGGCACGCTGGTGGAGCTGGTGCGCCGCATCGTCGGCCCCGCCGTGCCGATCGTCGTCACCCACGACCTGCACTGCAACGTCTCCGAAAAGCTGGTGGCCCAAAGCGACGCGCTGATCGCCTACCGCACCAACCCGCACGTGGACATGCGCAAACGCGCCGCCGAAGCCGCCGAGCTGATCGCCCGCCTGCGCGCCGGCCTGCGCACAGCGAAAGCCTTCATCCGCATGCCGCTGATGCCGCCCAACGTGATGCAGCTCACCGCCTCCGGCCCCTAT
>JADYYZ010000154.1 GCA_020853405.1 Acetobacteraceae bacterium | reverse complement strand
GGGATGCACGAGTTCCTGGACGGCGTGCAGCACCGGCTGATCGGTATTTCCGCCGAGATCGGCACCGCCTTCTTCCGCGACTGGCGGCCGCTGGCCGCGGGCCAGGGGCAGCTCCAGGCGCAGGGGTGATCGGGCGCCCGTCGGAACGCGCCATGCGCCCGGGGCTCAGGATTCCCTTTCAGGCCGCCTCGGAGAGCGGCACCACGCGGTGCTCGCGGTCGGCGACGCGCGCGCGCACCGCGGCATCGTGGAAGATGCCGACGATGGCGGCACCCCGGGCCTTCGCCTCGTTGATCATCTCGACCACGATGTCGCGATTGGCGGCATCGAGCGAGGCGGTCGGCTCGTCCAGCAGCAGGATCGGGTACGGCCAGGCCAGGCCGCGCGCGATGTTCACCCGCTGCTGCTCGCCGCCCGAGAAGGTGGCGGGGGGGATTTTCCGCAGGCGTTCGGGGATGTTGAGGCGCGCCAGCAGTGCGTCGGCGCGGGCCAGGGCTGCCGCTTCCCCCACGCCATTGGTGCGGAGCGGCGCGGCCACGATGTCGCGGGCGGCAACGCGCGGGATCACGCGCAGGAACTGCGATACGTGGCCGATGGTACCGCGCCGTAGCGCGGCCACTGCCCGCGGCCCGGCAGCGATGATGTCGGTATCGACGCCGTTGGCGCGCAGCACGATCCGCCCTGCCTCCGGCAGATAGTTGCCGTACAGCGTGCGCAGCAGCGTCGATTTGCCGACACCCGACGGGCCGGTCAGCGCCACGCACTCGCCGACATGCACGGAAAGCGCCGCGCCCTCCAGCACCTTCAGCCGGCTGCCGCCCTGCAGGTGCAGCGTGAAGGTCTTGCTGAGGCCCGCGACCTCGATGGCGGGCCGGCCGCTCATGCCTGCAGCACCGAGCTGACCAGCAGCTGCGTGTAGGCGTGGTGCGGATCATCCAGCACCTGGTCGGTCAGGCCCTGTTCCACCACCTGCCCCTCGCGCATCACCACCGTGCGGTCGGCGAGCAGCCGCGCTACCGCCAGGTCGTGCGTGACGATCACCGAGGCGAGTTTGAGCTCGTGCGTCAGCCGCCGGATCAGGTCGAGCAGGCGGGCCTGCACCGATACGTCGAGCCCGCCGGTCGGCTCATCCATGAACACGATGCGGGGGTTCATCACCAGGACGCGCGCGATCTGCAGCCGCTGCTGCATGCCGCCCGAGAATTTCCGCGGCGGGTCGTCGATGCGATCGGCCGGGATCTCGACCCGCGCCAGCCAGTCGATGGCAGTCGCGCGGATCTTGCCCCAGTGGCGCGCGCCCGCCGCCATCAGCCGTTCGCCGATATTGCCGCCGGCGCTGATCGCCATGCGCAGCCCGTCGCGCGGGTTCTGGTGTACGAAACCCCATTCGTTGCGGGCAAGCCACCGGCGCTCGGGTTCCGCCATGGCGTGGATGTCCCGGCCGGCGTACAGCACCTGGCCTCCATCAGGCGCGAGGTCGCCGTGCAGCGCCCGCAGCAGCGTGGTCTTGCCGGAGCCGCTTTCGCCGACCACCGCCAGCACCTCGCCCGGCCAGACCGCGATCGAGACGCCATCAAGCGCGGCGATACGGCCGAACCGCAGCGCGAGGTCGCGTGCTGCCAGCAGGGGCGCCTCGTTCGCCATTTCTATCCGGCGGCCGCGATGGCGTGGCCCGCCTTGGCGCCGCGATGGCCGGCGGCGCGGCGGGTTGCGCAATGATCGGTATCGCTGCACACGAACAGTTTCCCGCCTGCATCGTCGACGATCACCTCGTCGAGATAGGAGTCGGTGGCACCGCACAGGTCGCAGGCAGCATCGGCCTTCCAGGGCTGGAAGGGATGATCCTCGAACGCGAGGCTTTCGACGCGGGTGAATGGCGGCAACGCGTACAGCCGCTTCTCGCGCCCGGCGCCGAACAGCTGCAGCGCCGGCGACATGTGCATCTTCGGGTTGTCGAACGCAGGAATCGGCGAGGGCGCCATCACGTGCCGGTCGTTCACCAGCACCGGATAGTCATAGGCCAGCGTCACGCGGCCGTGGCGGGCGATGTCCTCGTACAGTTTCACATGCATCACGCCGTAGTCCGCCGTCGCGTGCATGCGCCGTGTCTCGGTCTCGCGCGGCTCCAGCCGCCGCAATGGTTCCGGCTGCGGCACCTGGTAGACGATGGTCTGGCCGGCCCGCAGCTTATGTTCCGGGATGCGGTGGCGGGTCTGGATCACGGTTGCCAGCGCGGTCGATTCGGTGGTTTCGACGCCGGCGGTGCGCGCGAAGAAGGCGCGGATCGAGACCGCGTTGGTGGTGTCGTCGGCACCCTGGTCGATCACCTTCAGCACGTCGGCGGGGCCGAGGATCGCCGCCGTCACCTGCATGCCGCCGGTGCCCCAGCCATAGGCAAGCGGCATCTCGCGCGAGGCGAACGGCACCTGGCAGCCGGGGATGGCGACCGCCTTCAGCAGTGCCCGGCGCAGCATGCGCTTGGTCTGCTCGTCGAGATAGGCGAAGTTGTAGGCGTCCTCGCTCATCGCGCGGCCTGCTCCAGTGAACCGGGGCTGCGTTGCTCCGCCTCGCGGCGCAGCGCCCGGATCAGTTCGAGCTCGCTCTGGAAATCGACATAGTGCGGCAGTTTGAGGTGCTGCACGAAGCCCGAGGATTCGACGTTGTCGGTGTGGCCCAGCACGAACTCCTCGTCCTGCGCGGGGGCGGTGACATCCTCGCCGAGCTCGCGGGCGCGGAGCGCGCGGTCGCAGAGCGCCATGCCCATCGCCTTTCTTTCGCTGTGGCCGAAGGCAAGGCCATAGCCGCGGGTGAACTGCGGCGGCTCGGTGCGGCTGCCGCCGAACTGGTTCACCAGCTGGCATTCGGTGAGCAGGATGTCGCCGATCTCGACCGCGAAGCCCAGCTCCTCGGGGCAGAGTTCGACCGCGACGGTGCCGACCCGCACCTCGCCCACGAACGGGTGCGTGCCGCCATAGCCGCGCTGGGTGGAATAGCCCATCGCCAGCACGAAGCCCTCGTCGCCGCGCGCCAGGTTCTGCAGCCGCGCGCTGCGCCCTGCCGGAAAACCGAGCGGCGTGCGGGTGAGGTCGGCAGGCTCCTCGCCATCGTCCTGGTCGCGCGCCATCAGCCCCTCCCCTGCCAGCAGGTCGCTGACCCTGGGCGCTGGCTCCGGCGTGGCGGCGGCACGTGGCGCCGGCGGCGGTGGAGCGCCCTCGGCCAGCAGCGCGAAATCGAGCAACCGGTGCGTGTAGTCGAAGGTGGGGCCAAGCATCTGGCCGCCGGGAATATCCTTGTAGGTGGCGCTGATCCGGCGCCGCAGCAGCATCGCGTCGGTCTCGACCGGCAGCGTCGCGCCGAAGCGGGGCAGCGTGGTGCGATAGGCGCGCAGCAGGAACGCTGCCTCGACCAGGTCGCCGGCGGCCTGCTTGATGGCAAGGCCAGCGAGCTCGCGATCATGGAGCGCGCCCTCGGCCATCACCCGGTCGACCGCGAAGCGCAGCTGTTCACTGATCTGCGGAACCGAAAGCTCGGGCAGCGCGGGATCGCCGCGACGATCCTCGGCAAGACAGGCATGGCTCGCCGCGATCGCCCGGGCGCCGCCTTTCACCGCGACATACATCAGGCCGCCTCCACGATCGTGCTGCGCGGCAGGCACAGCACCTGGTTGCCGCTGACCAGGATGCAATCGACGCCGCGCGGGTATC
>JADYYZ010000153.1 GCA_020853405.1 Acetobacteraceae bacterium | reverse complement strand
TCGGCGACGATGGCGGCGCCGCAATGAAAGCGGAGCCAGGCCGGCACGCCGCCCGCGGCGAGCCCGGCATCGAGCCAGATCGGCGTGTCGGCATCGCACAGCGCCAGCGCCACCGTGGCGGCGGCGGCGGCCAGCGGCGCAGGCGGCGGCTCGGCGGGTTCGGGCAGTGTCGCGACCGTGCCGGGGCGGGCCATCGCATCGAGGAGCGCGCGGAACGCGGCCTGGGCATCGCGCACCGGGTCGGCGAAACCCGCGGTCATCGCCGCGGTGGTCATCCCATGCGCACCATGCCGAAGAAGTCCACCCGAGTGGCCGCGGCGCGGGCCGCGGTGTCGGCCCGCGCTGCCGCCTGGGCGGCGCGCTGCGGCGCGATCAGCGCCTGCTGCAGCGCTGCCTGCTGCCCGCCCTGGAGCAGCGCATCGCACACCGCAGCCAGCTCGGCGGCACGCCGGTCGCGGCCGGCACGGAAGGCGTGCCCGACGGTGCCGTCGGCGAGGCGGATGCTGGCGCGCGCCAGCGTCATCTCGCCGAGATTGAAGGCGGCACCATCGCCGCCCATGCGCCCGCGCACCATGGCCATGCCGATCTCGGGGCCGCGCAGGCGCGTCCAGGCAAGGCCGGGCGCCAGGGCAGCGAGTGCTGCCTCCAGCGCCGCGGGCGGCGTGCGCGCCAGCACCGACATCCAGTCCTGGCGGGCGGCCGGGGCGGGGGCGGGGGCGGGAGGCGACGTATCGGCAGATGGTCTGGACAAGTAGACATCCCAATCATTATGGTCGCCATGGTTAGCCGGTTTCCACGCGCCACGCCACTGCCCTTCGTTCCCGCAACCGAAGGCCCCGGGCGCCATCCCTCGCCACGGATCGCCGATGCCGCCGTCATGACCCGCCCCGCCGCGCCGACCTCGCCCCGACCCTCCACACCCCACCCGGCCGCGATCGCGCGCGGCGCCGGGGTGACGCTGTGGCGCCAGATCGCGTCCGTGCTTGAAGCCGAGATCGCCGCCCTTCCGCCCGGTACCCGCCTCGCGACCGAGGCCGAGCTCGCCGCCCGCTTCGCCGTCAACCGCCACACCGTGCGCCGCGCCGTCGAGGAGCTGGCGCGCCGCGGCATGATCCGGGTCGAGCAGGGACGCGGCAGTTTCACCGCCGAGGAGACGGTCGAGTACCGCCTGACCCCGCGCACCCGCTTCTCCGAGACGATCGCGCGCGACCGGCGCGAACCCTCGGGGCGGCTGCTTCGCATCGCCCGCGTGCCGGCCGGCGAGGAGGTCGCCGCCGCCCTTGGCCTGCGCCGGGGCGCCAGCCTGTGGGTGGTCGAACGGCTGGGCCTTGCCGATGGCAGGCCGCTGGTGCTGGGAACGCACTATTTCTCCGCGTCCCGCCTGCCCGGCCTCGGCAGCGCACTGGCACGCGAGGGCGGCGCCATCACCCGCGCGCTTTCTGCCTCGGGGGTCGCCGACTATACCCGCGCCAGCACGCGCATCAGCGCGCGCATGCCCACGCCCGAGGAGAGTGCCTTGCTGGACCATCCCCGTGCCCGACCGGTGCTGGTCACCGACGTCGTCAATGTCGATCCCGCCGGCCAGCCGATCGAGTTCGGCCGCGCCGTCTATGCGACGCCCCGGGTCTCGCTGGTGGTGGAATTCTGATGCGCCTTGCCATCACCGGCGCCCGCATCCTGCTCGACGGCGAGGCGGTCGAGACCACGCTTGGGGTCGAGGATGGGCGCATCGCCGCGATCGGCGGCGACGCCCCGCGCAACGCGGCGGTGCTGGATGCTGCCGGCCTGGTGCTGGCACCCGGCATCATCGACCTGCACGGCGATGCGTTCGAACGCAACGTGCAGCCGCGCCCCGGCGTCAGCCTGCCGATCGACCTCGCGATGGCGGACGCCGATGCGCAGGCCGCGGCGGCGGGCATCACCACGCTGTTCCACGGGGTCACGCTGTCGTGGGAACCCGGCCTGCGCGGCGGCGAGATGTTCTCGGCCCTGCTCGATGCGCTGGACCGCCTGCGCCCGCGCGCGCGGGTCGAGCATCGCGTGCATCTGCGCATGGAGGCGATCGCGCCCGACCAGGCGCCGCTCGCGCTCGAGGCGATCGCGGCCGGGCGCGCGCACATGGTCGCGGTGAACGACCATACCGCCTCGATCGCGAAGAAGACCCGCGACCCTGCCGGCGCCTTTCC
Organism: Acetobacteraceae bacterium; assembly: GCA_020853405.1. Classification (GTDB taxonomy): domain Bacteria; phylum Pseudomonadota; class Alphaproteobacteria; order Acetobacterales; family Acetobacteraceae; genus JADYYZ01. The sequence goes on along the minus strand of JADYYZ010000153.1, from coordinate 5,511 downwards.
CTACGCCAGGCGCGCCGGCGTCTCGGCTGCGGAAATCCGGGCGCTGGCCGAGCGCATGCTGGCGCGCGAGGCCGAGGGCGAGGCCGCGCTCGCCCGCGTGCTCGAGGCGGCACGCCGCCACGGATTGCCGATCGCCAGCCACGACGACGAATCGCCCGCGGCCAGGGCGCGCTGGCGCGGCGAAGGGGCCAGCATCTGCGAGTTCCCGATGAACGCCGAGACCGCGCGGGCGGCGCGGGCAGCGGGCGAAAGCGTGGTGATGGGCTGCCCCAACGTGGTGCGCGGCGGCAGCCATCTCGGCTGGCATTCGGCCGAGGCGATGGTGCGCGAGAACCTGTGCGACGTGCTGGTCAGCGACTATGTCTGGGGCGCGATGCTGCCGGCTGCGTTCGCACTGGCCGGGCGCGGCGTGAAGACCCTGCCGGAGGCCTGGGCGCTGATCGCCGCCAACCCGGCCGCCTCCGTGGGGCTTGCCGATCGCGGCCGGATCGCGGTCGGCGCGCGCGCCGACCTGGTGCTGATCGACCCGGCACCGCCGGTGGCGCGCGTGGTGGCAACCCTGGTCGAGGGCGTGCCACGCTTCCTCGCCGCACCCGCAGCCGGGATCGGGGCGGCCGGGATGGGGATGGATGCTTGAGCTCGACGGGCTGACGCGGACCTTCGGCGAGCGGACCGCCGTCGATCACGTGACACTTGCCATCCCCGATGGCGTGATGCTCGGCGTGATCGGCAGGTCGGGGGCGGGCAAGTCCACGCTGCTGCGGCTGGTCAGCCGCCTGATCGACCCGACCGCGGGGCATATCCGCTATGCCGGGCGCGAGGTCGGGGCGCTCGCCGGCGCGGCACTTCGCGACTGGCGCGCCAGCTGCGCGATGATCTTCCAGCAGTTCAACCTGGTGGGCCGGCTCGACGTGCTCACCAACGTTCTGATCGGGCGGCTGAACCATCGCCCGCTGCTGTCCTCGCTCCTCAATCGGTTCACCGCCGAGGAGCGGGCGATGGCGCTCGCCACGCTCGACCGCTTCGACCTTGCCGAGCTCGCGCTTCAGCGTACCGACACGCTTTCAGGCGGCCAGCAGCAGCGCGTGGCGATCTGCCGCGCCCTGGTGCAGGAGCCGAAGATCCTGCTTGCCGACGAGCCGATCGCCTCGCTCGATCCGCGCAACGCCAGGGTGGTGATGGAGGCGCTGCGCGGCATCAACCGCACCGAGCGCATGACGGTGATCGTCAACCTGCACACGCTGGACACCGCCCGCACCTACTGCGAACGCATCGTCGGCCTGCTCGATGGGCGGGTGGTGTTCGACGGCACCCCCGCCCAGCTCGACCCAGGGCGTGTGCGCGCGATCTACGGCGTCGACGAGCACGAGATCGACGACGCCGACGCACGACCCGGCAGCGCACCCCCGCGCGCGCGACCGTGCGAGGTCACGCCTTCACGCCCTTGACCGCATTCGCGAGCGCCGTGCAGGTGATCCGCCCGGCATCGTCGATCGCAAGCCGTGCCCTGGTCCGCTCGCGCAGTGCCGCGGCCTCGGCGGGCGGCAGCGCGGCGAGGGCCTGCCTGATGCCCGACGACAGAAGGCAGGTCGCCCAGTACTCGTCGAAATCGGCGAAACGGCGCTGCACCGTGATGGTGCGGGTTTCGACCGCGCGCAGGCCGGCCGCGCTCCACAGGTCATGCAGCGCGTCCAGCCGGGCCGCATCCGCGCTCGGCGGCATGAGCGGCGGAAGACTCATGGCGCGCATCTCGGCCCGTGGCGCATCCAGCGGGAAGCCGCCGCCCTCCACATCCCAGATGAAGCTCGAAACGCTGCCGCCGGGCGCCACCACCCGCGCCATCTCGGCAACGGCCCGCGCCGGATCGGGAACGAAGACGATCACCAGCGTCATCACCGCGGCATCGAAGACCCCGTCCGCGAAGGGCAGCGCCATCGCATCGCCGCTCCGGAACCGCGCGAGCCGCGCGCCGGGGCGGCTTCGCGCGAATTCCAGCTGCGCATCCGACGGGTCGATACCCTCGACCCCGGCGGGTGCGTGGCGCGTGCACAGCAGCTCCGTGAAGGCGCCGTTGCCGCAGCCGACGTCGATCCAGTTGAGGCCATCGCGTGGCGCCAGCCAGTCGAGGAAGATGTCGCCCGCCGCGCGGCTCCAGACCCCCATCAGCTGCTCATAGGCGGCGCCGTCGTCGAATCGTATCGGCGGTGCGGGCATCCTCGGGAAACTCCCCGGCTTCCAGCGAGAGAGAGAAAAAATGCGAGAGCAACTCGCGCCATCCTGCGCCGCCGCGCCAATGCCGTCCACGCGGTATCGTCGATGCTGCCTCGGCAGTCGCGCCGTGGCCTGGCCGGCGCGGATCGGGCATAGTGGGCGGCCCGGTTGCCAGGAGTTCGCCTGACGATGAGTGCGTCCGCCGATGCCCGCCCGATCTCTCGCCGCGCGCTGCTTGCCGCGGCCACCACCGCCCCATTCGCCGCCGCCGCAGCTGATCGGCTTCCCGAGCCCGGCCGGCGCACCTGGGCGAGCGAGGTGCCGGTGCTGCGCATCGGGCTGCTGGGCGGCGAGAACGAGGCCGATCGCCTGGGCCGCTACGGCGCCTATCGGGCGCTGCTGGAGGAGACGTTCGAGATTCCGGTACGGCTGTTCGCCGCGGCCGACTATGCCGGCGTCGGCCAGGCGTTCGCGGCCGGCCAGATCGAGCTCTCCACCATGTCGCCGGCCGCCTATGCCGCGGTCTGGCTCGACACGCACGGCGCGGTCGAGCCGATCCTGGTGACGCAGGAGGCCGATGGCAGCACCAGCTACATCGCGGCGATGTATGTGCGCGCCGATTCCGGCATCACCGACATCGCCGGGCTGCGCGGCAAGGCGATGGCCTGGGCGGATCCGAACTCGGCCTCGGGCTACCTGATCCCGCGCGCCGAGCTGCGTGCCGCCGGCTACGATCCCGAGGCGGGTCGCTTCTTCTCGCGCACCGGCTTCGCCGGCGGCCACGAGCAGGCGGTGGTCGCCGTGCTGCAGCGCCAGTACGATGCCGGTGTCGCGTGGGTGTCGGGCATCGGCGATCCGCTCCAGGGCTTCACCCGCGGCGTGCTGCACACCATGGTCGAGAAGGGCATGCTCGACATGCGCGACCTGCGCATCATCTGGAAGTCGCGCCCGATCCAGAGCGGCCCGATCGTGGTGCGCAGCGCGCTGCCGCGAAGCTTCAAGGACGACATGATCGCCTTCCACATGGCGCTGCCGAAGGCGGCACCCGCGGTGCACCAGGCGATCGAACGCGGCAGCGCGATCGGCTGGGTGCCGACCCGCCACGAGGACTACGCCGTGTTCGTCGAGATGCGCCAGGCCGAGGCCGCGGCCAGGCGCGCGCGTTGAGCCTCACCTGACCTTGCCGCCCCGGCCTTCCGCGCCACGCCGGGACCGTCTCGCCGGCGCATGAGCGCGGCCGCCCCCGACCTCGTTGCCCGCATGGAGGCGGCGTTGCGGGATGCAGGAAGGGCGCGGCGGCGGGCCACGCTCGTCGGCGGCGCGATCTTCCTCGCCTGCCTTGCCGCCGCTGCCTGGATCGACGAGGTGCACCCGAAAACCCTGCTCGCCGGCCTGCCGCGGGTCGGCGAGTATTTCGCGCGCACCATGCCCGATCTCAGGCTTGCCAGCCTGTTCGGCGGCGTCAAGACCGAAGGCAGCCTGGCCTACTGGATGTACCGGCTGGACGAATGGTCGTGGCTGCTGTTCGAAACCAGCCAGATGGCGGCACTCGGCACGCTGATCGGGGCGAGTGGCGGCCTGCTGCTCGGCTTTCCCGCATCGCGCAACCTGATGGGGCGGGCGCCGCTGGCGTCGATTGCCGCGCGACGGTGCCTCGATCTGTTCCGCAGCGTGCCCGACATCGTCTACGCGCTGATCCTGGTCTGGGGATTCGGCGTCGGGCCGCTGGCTGGCATCGTCGCGATCGCGCTGCACAGCGTCGGCGCGCTCGGCAAACTGTTCGCCGAGGTGGTCGAGAACGCCGACATGAGACCGTGGGAGGGCGTGGCGAGCGCCGGCGGCACCTGGGCGCACGGCGTGCGCTTTGCGATCCTGCCGCAGGTGCTGCCCAATTTCCTGAGCTACGTTCTGCTGCGCTTCGAGGTGAACGTGCGCGGCGCCAGCGTGATCGGCTTCGTCGGCGCCGGCGGCATCGGCCAGGAGCTCTACCACGTGATCGCCGCGAACTATTACGAGGAGATCTCCGCGATCGTCGTGCTGGTGATCCTGAGCGTGATGCTGATCGACCTTCTGAGCGAGCAGCTGCGCCATCGCGTGATCGGCGCGGCCGGCGGGGTGGCGTGATGCCGCCCTTGAGCGCGGCCGAGGTGGCTGACTGGCGGGCGCGCCTGCCGCGGGCCTTCGCCCGCACGCCGGCCGGCCGGGCCGCCGCCGGCGCCGGCTGGTCGTTCTTCCTGCTCTGGCTCGGCCTGCTGCTGTGGTGGTTCGATTTCTCGCCGGCACGCATCGCCAACGGCCTGTTCGGCCAGCAGGGCGTGCTGACGATCCTCCGCCTCATGATCCCGCCCAGCCCGGGCGAACAGGCCGACCAGATCTTCCAGGGCCTGGGCGAGAGCGTGGCGATGGCCTTCCTGGGCACGGTGATGGCAGCCCTGGTGGCGATCCCGCTCGGCGTGCTGGGTGCCGCCAACGTGGTCGCCAACCGCGTGCTGCATTTCCTGGTGCGCCGCGTGTTCGACACCTTCCGCGGCGTCGATGTGCTGATCTGGGCGCTCGCCTATGTGCGCGCGGTAGGGCTCGGCCCGCTCGCCGGCGTGCTGGCGATCTTCACCGCCGACCTGTTCGTGCTGGCGAAACTCTTTGCCGAGGCGATCGAGAACGCTGATCCGAAGGTGGCCGAGGGCGTGCGCGCCACCGGCGCCGGGCGGCTTTTGGTGGTGCGCTTCGGCCTGGTGCCGGAGGTGATGCCGGTGATGCTGGCGCAGGCGCTCTATTTCTTCGAGAGCAACACGCGCAGCGCTGCCATCCTGGGCGTGGTCGGTGCCGGCGGCATCGGGCTGCAGATCGCCGAGCGGATCAGGGTGCGGCTGTGGGACGAGGTTCTGTTCATCATCCTGATGATCCTGCTGGTGGTCGCCGCGATCGACTTCGCCAGCGCCCGCATCCGCGTGCGGCTGATCGGCCCCCGATGAATGGACGCTCGCTGACGACGCTTCAGCGCGCTGGCGCGGCCTCGCGCAGTGCGGCGAGATCGGCGCGTGCCTCGCGCCCGACATCGCCGCCGGCGGCAGCCGCGCGCCGGAGCCAGGCCTCGCCGCCGGTACGGTCGCGATCGCCGACCGCCGCGCGGCCGGCGCGCAGCCACAGCGAGGCGGCATCGGCATCGCCGGGCGCGGCGGCGGCGGCACCGGCCAGCGCGCGGCCCATCGCCGCATAGTCCAGCGTCTCCTGGCGCAGGTTCGCGGCACGCAGGAAGGCCCTCTTCGCGCCGGCCGGATCAGCGCCCAGCAGCAGCGCGCG
>JADYYZ010000152.1 GCA_020853405.1 Acetobacteraceae bacterium | reverse complement strand
CGGCCGGTGAACAGTTTCCCGGCATTCAGCGGATGGAACCCATCGACGTCCTTGGCCGGGTCGATCGCCTCGATCACCGCATCGGCGCTGATCGCCTTCGGCAGCGGCAGCTGCACCAGGATGCCATCGACGCTGTCGTCGTCGTTCAGGCGCCGGATCTCGGCGAGCAGCCCCGCCTCGGTGATCGCTTCCGGCAGGCGGATGGTGGCGGCATCGAAGCCTGCCGCTTCGGCCGCCCGCTCCTTGGCGCGCACGTAGGTCGCGCTAGCCGGATGCTCGCCGACCAGCACGACGCGCAGGCACGGGCGGAAGGAAAGGGCCGCCACGCGCAGGCCGAGGCCGGCGCGCAGGCCGGCGCCGATCGCCTTGCCGTCGATCAGCCTTGCGCTCATGCGTCGTCTCCCAGGCGCCGGAGCGCGGCAGCGAGCCGGTCGGGATCGCCCTCTGCGCGCAGCGTCTTCGCGCGGCCGCGCGCGCCATGCACCAGGCTGATCGCGCTGGGTGCCAGATCGAGTGCTGCCGCCAGCGCCGCGATCACCGCCCGGTTTGCCGCCCCCTCGTCGGGCGCGGCGGCGACGCCAAGCCGCAGCCGCGGGCCATCGCCCGACTCAACGACCCCCTGGAACCCGACCGCGCGCGCCCTGGGCTGCACCCGGAGCCGGACGCTGATGCCATCCGGGCGGGCCTGGTAGAAGCTCATGGCAGTGGCCCTCATCGCAGCGCGTCAAAGGTCTGCCACAGCAGCAGCTGGGCGAAATGCAGCAGCACGATCAGCACGAGCGGGCTGATGTCGATCGCGCCGAAATTCGGCAGAACGTTGCGGATCGGCCGCAGCGCCGGTTCGGTCGCGCGCTCCAGGAACTCGCCGATCTGCCAGACCAGGCGGTTGCGGGTGTCGAGCACGCCGAAATTGACCAGCAGCGAGACCACCACCGCCGCGATGACCACCCATTTGTAGAACCCGATAGCGGTGTCGATCAGCCAGAAGAACGGGAACATGACGGCGGACCCTACAGGGCGGCGGGGCCGGCGAAAAGCCACCTGCCGCCCTGTTTCGGCCTGCTTGACGCCGCCCGGAGGGGGCGCGATAAGCCGCCCTTCGCGGGGGCCGGCGGGCCCCTTCGGCCGGCGCGGGGCTGTAGCTCAGATGGGAGAGCGCCTCGTTCGCAATGAGGAGGTCAGGGGTTCGATTCCCCTCAGCTCCACCACCTGCGCCCGCTTCCGTGGCCAGCCCAGCCTCCTCGCGGTACGACGCCGGCATGCAATGCCAGGCGCACTGCCACAGCAGCGCCACGCCGCGCGTGCTAGACTGTGCCCGCCGATTCGCCGCCCACTGCCATCGCCGGCAGCAGGCACGACGAAGGAGTTCCAGATGCACGGCATTGGCCGCCGCCGCACGCTAGCCGCCCTGCTGGCGGCGGGCACCTGCCTCTCAACCCAGGCGGCATTCGCGCAGGCCGAGGAACAGGCTCTGGTCGATCAGGCGACGCTGACCGTCAACGAGATCCTGGGCGATCCCAACTTCAAGGACGGCATCGAGCTGCTGCGCAAGGCGCGCGCGGCGATGATCATCCCGCGCAAGTTCCGGGCCGGCTTCATCATCGGCGGCGAAGGCGGCGGCGGCGTGCTGCTGGGCCGCGACGGTTCCGGCAGCTGGACCAGCCCGGCCTTCTTCGGAACCGGCGCGGGCAGCCTTGGCCTCCAGATCGGCGTCCAGGACGCGCAGGTGATCATGCTGATCATGAACGACAAGGCGCTGAACGCCATCCTGGACAGCCAGTTCAAGTTCGGCGCCGATGCCTCGCTGGCGGTGGCGACACTCGGCGCCGGCATCGCCGGTGCCACCACCAGCGCCCTCGGCGCCGACATCGTCACCATCAGCAAGACCCGCGGCCTGTTCGCCGGCGCCGCGCTGGAAGGTACCGTGCTGTCCAGCCGCAGCGAGTGGAACAAGGCCTATTTCGGGCGCGAGGTTTCGGCACGGCAGATCGTGATCGGGGCCGAGGTGCACAACCCCGCCGCCGACGGACTGCGCGCCGCGCTGATGCGGTTCAGCCAGAGCTGAGCCGGCGGCCACCGCGGCCGGGCGGTGGCCCGGCACGGATTGCTGCGCCCCGGCCCGCGCGCTAGCCTCTGGCGCATGCCGCGGGAAGCGCCCTTCTGGAAGCGGAAGCCGCTGGGCGCGATGAGCCGTGCCGAGTGGGAATCGCTGTGCGACGGCTGCGGCCGCTGCTGCCTGCACAAGATCCGCTGGGCCGACGCGAACGGCACCGAAGGCGCGCTCGACCACACCAATGTCGCCTGCCGCCTGCTCGACCTGAAGTCCTGCCGCTGCCGCGACTATGCGCACCGGCACGACATCGTGCCCGACTGCACCCAGCTCACCGCCAGGAACGTGCCCGAGCTCGACTGGCTGCCGCCGAGCTGCGCCTATCGCCGCCTGGCCGAGGGCAAGGACCTGCCGTGGTGGCACCATCTGGTCTGTGGCGAGCGCGAGATGGTCCATCGCGTCGGCGCCAGCGTGCGCGGCAAGGCGGTGGCCGAACGTGGCGCCGGGCCGCTGCAGCACCATATCGTGACCTGGCCGGGGCAGCCGGTGCGGGCCCGCAAACCGAAGGAAATCTGCCCATGATGAAGAATGCGATCTATGGCGGCGTGAATGCCGCCGTGCTTACGCCGATGCTGCCCGACCTCACGCCCGACATCGCGCGCATGGCCGCCCATTGCCGCTGGCTGCTGGCCAATGGCTGCAACAGCCTTGGCATCCTCGGCACCACCGGCGAGGCCACCAGTTTCTCGGTCGCCGAACGCATCGCCATCATGGAAGGCGTGGTCGCCGGCGGGATCGCGGCCGCCCGCCTGCTGCCCGGCGCCGGCTGCGCGGCGCTGACCGACAGCGTCGCCCTGACCAAGGCGGCCGGCAAGCTCGGCTGCCCGGGCGTGCTGGTGCTGCCGCCCTTCTACTACAAGAACCCGAGCGATGACGGGCTGTTCGCGTTCTTCAGCGAGCTGGTCAACCGCACCGGGGGCGCGACGAAGATCTATCTCTACAACTTCCCGCAGCAGTCGGCGGTGCCGTTCAGCCTCGACCTGATCGGGCGGCTGCTGAAGGCATTCCCGGCCGTGATCAAGGGTGTCAAGGATTCCTCGGGCGACTTCGACAACATGCAGGCGATGGCCGACGCCTTCGCCCGCGACGGGTTCGAGGTGTATGCCGGCTCCGACGAGTTCCTGACGCGCATGCTGGCCGCCGGCGGCGCCGGCTGCATCACCGCTGCCTCGAACGTGAACAGCGCCTATGGCGCGCGGGTCTATGCCGCGCCTGGCACGGCCGATGGCGATGCCGCGCAGGTGGTGCTGAGCGCAACCCGCCGCGCGGTGACCAGCGTGCCGCTGATCAGCGGCCTGCGCAGCCTGATGGCCCGGCACACCGGCCATTCCGGCTGGAAGACCATCCGCCCACCGCATGTCGCGCTGTGGCCGGAGCAGGAAAGCGCGCTGTTCGCCGCGTTCGATGCCACGGGCGCGCGGTTGGCGCCGGTGCAGAAACTGGCGGCGTAGGCCGCGCCCCCCGGCGCCGGCGCGCGTCGGCCCCGGGGGACCAGGTCCGGCATCATGCTTCCGGGGCGGCGGGTTGCGCGGCCCCAGCCTGCGCTGCCCCAGCCTGCGCTGCCCCAGCCTGCGCTGCCCCAGCCTGCGCTGCCCCAGCCTGCGCTGCGTCGGCCGCCGTGCTGCCCAGTGCGGGTCGCCAGTGGCGGCCGGGAATCGCATCGAGCAGCTCGCGCGTATAGGCGTGCGCGGGTGATTGGAAGATCGCCGCGGTCGGGCCGGTTTCGACGATCTCGCCATTCTGCATCACCGCGATCCGGTCCGAGACCTGGGCTGCAACGCGCAGGTCGTGGGTGATGAACAGCATCGCCAGCCCGAAGCGCTGGCGGACATCCTTCAGCAGATCGAGCACCTGGGCCTGCACCGACACATCGAGCGCCGAGACCGGTTCGTCGGCGATGATCAGCCGCGGCCGCAACGCCAGCGCCCGCGCGATGCCGATGCGCTGGCGCTGGCCACCCGAGAACTCGTGCGGGTAGCGGCCGAGCACGGCTTCCTCCATCCCGACCAGGGCAAGCAGGCTTCGCGCACGATCGAGCGCCTCGGCGGCCGGCACGCCGTGGCAGGTCTGGCCCTCGGTCAGGATCTGGCGCACCGTGCGGCGCGGGTTCAGCGACGCATAGGGATCCTGGAAGATCATCTGCACGCTGGCCCGGAGCGCCTTCAGCCGGGCCGGCCTCGCCTTCAGGAAGTCTGCGCCCGCGAACTCGACGCTGCCGCCGTCGGCCTTGACCAGGCGGATGATCAGGCGCCCGAGCGTCGACTTGCCCGAGCCCGATTCGCCGACCACCCCCAGCGTCTCGCCCTCGGCGATCGCAAGGCTCACCTGCCTGACCGCCGGCACGACGCGCCGCGCCACGAACAGGCCGGCGCCCGAGACGAAGGTGCGGCTGATGTCCTTCACCGCAAGCAGGGGCCGGGTGAAGCAGCCCTGGCGTCGCGCCTCCAGCCGCGGCACTGCGGCGATCAGGCTCCGCGTATAGGGGTGCTGCGGCGCCTCAAGGATGGCGCCGGCGGTGCCCTGCTCGACGATCCTGCCGTGCTGCATCACCGCGACGCGGTCAGCGATGTCGGCGACCACGCCGAAATCGTGGGTGATGAACAGCACCCCCATCCTGCGCTCGCGCTGCAGCGACTGCAGCAGTTGCAGGATCTGCTTCTGCGTCGTCACGTCGAGCGCGGTGGTCGGCTCGTCGGCGATCAGCAGGGCTGGGTTCAGCGCCAGCGCCATCGCGATCATCACGCGCTGGCGCTGCCCGCCCGACAGCCGGAACGGGTAGGCCTCGGCCAGCAGCTCGGGCGAGGGCAGATTGACCGCGCGCAGCAGCTCGCCGACGCGGCCGCGCCGCGCCGCCGCCGCCATCACGGCGTGGCTCTCCAGCACCTCCTCGATCTGGCGGCCGATCCGCATCAGCGGGTTGAGCGCGGTCATCGGCTCCTGGAACACCATGCCGATCCGCGCACCGCGCCAGCGCCGCATCTCGGCCTCCGGCAGCCGCAGCAGGTCCGTTCCCGCGATGCGGACCTCGCCCCCGCGCACGCGGACCGCGAGCGGCAGGATGCGCATGATCGCCGCCGCGGTCAGCGACTTGCCCGAACCCGATTCGCCGACGATGCAGAGGATCTCGCCCTGGCGGATGTCGAAACTGACATCATCGACGGCAAGCGCGCGGTCGGCACCCGCCGGCAGCGCGATCGAGAGGTTCCTGACCTCGACCAGTGAAGCAGCCTCGCCCGCGCTCATCGCCCGCCCCGTGCAAGGCGAGGGTTCAGGGCATCGCTCAGGCCCTCGCCGACCAGGTTCAGCGCCAGCACGGTCAGCACGATGGCAAGGCCGGGGAAGAAACTCATCCACCAGGCGGTGCGGATCACCGTGCGCGCCGCCCCGATCATGTAGCCCCAGCTCATCAGGTTGGGATCGCCGAGGCCGAGGAAACTGAGCGCCGATTCGGTCAGGATCGCGGTCGCGACCATCAGCGACGCCGCGACGATGATCGGCGAGAGTGCGTTCGGCAGGATCTGCACGAAGATGATGTGCAGGTCGGACTGCCCCTGCACCACCGATGCCTGCACGAATTCGCGCGTGCGCAGCGACAGGAACTCGCCGCGCACCAGGCGGGCCACCGGCGGCCAGCTGACGACCGCGATCGCGACGACGATCGAGGCGATGCTGGGCGTGAAGATCGCGACCAGCAGCACCGCGAACACGAAACTCGGGATGGTCTGGAAGAACTCGGTGAAGCGCATCAGCAGGTCGTCGATCCAGCCGCCGAAGAACCCGGCGCCGGCGCCGACGACCACGCCGAGCGCCACCGCGACCACGGTCGCGATCACGCCGATGGCAAGCGACACGCGCGCGCCGTGCACGATGCCGGCCAGGATGTCGCGGCCCAGCGTATCGGTGCCGAGCGGGAACTCGGCCCCGAACGGCGGCAGGAACGGCCGCCCCGCCATCTCCCACGGGCTTTCCGGCAGCAGGATCGGCCCGAGCACGGCCATCGCGATGGTGGCCAGCAGCAGGAAAAGCCCGATCACCGCCCCCTTGTTGCGCGCGAATCGCCGCCAGAACCCGCGAAAGCCGGGGGTCTCCATGCTACGCCGCCAGCTCGATACGCGGGTCGATGAAGGTGTACAGCACGTCGGTCGCGAGGTTGACCAGGATCACCATGGCCGAGGTCAGCACGAACACGCCGAGCAGCACGTTGTAGTCGCGCTGCATCACCGCCTCGAACGCGACGCGGCCGATGCCGGGCCAGGCGAACACGGTCTCGACCACGATCGAGCCGCCGACCAGGTAGCCGGCCTTGACGCCAGCGATCGTGACCACCGGCAGCACGGCGTTGCGCAGCACGTGCCGCACCACGATGCGCCGTTCCCCGAGGCCCTTGGCGCGCGCGGTCCTGACGAAATCCAGGTCCCGCACTTCAAGCATCGAGGCGCGGGTCATGCGGGCATAGACGGCCATGTGGAACAGCGCGAGCGTGGTTGCCGGCAGCACCAGGTGCCAGAGCACGTCCCCCGCCGCTTCAAGCCCGCTGAGGTTGGCGCCGATGGTGTACATGCCGTAAGCGGGAAACCACCCGAACTTCACCGAGAACAGCAGGATTCCCATCAGCCCGACCCAGAAGATGGGAGTCGCGTAGAAGAACAGCGCGATGACGGTGATCACGGAATCCGACCATTTCCCGACCCGCATCGACGCCAGCACCCCCAGCACCACGCCGGCCAGCAGCGACAGCACGAAGGCGGCACCGGTCAGCAGCAGCGTCGCCGGCAGTTTCTCGCCGAGCACTTCCAGCACCGGCCGCTGCTGGCGATAGGAGAAGCCGAGATCCATGCTCAGCACGGCCTTGAGGTAGATGCCGAGCTGCGTCGCCAGCGGCTGGTCGAGCCCGAACTCCTGGCGGAGCTGGGCAAGGAAGAGCTCGTCCGCCGCGCCCGCTTCGCCCGCAATCACGGTAGCCGGATCGCCGGGCGCCAGCCGCACCAGCACGAAACTGAGGACGATGATGCCGACAAGGACGACGAACCCCTTCAGCACCCGGCGCGCGATGTAGCTCAGTCGCTGCACTGGTGGCCTCTTGGCACCGGCACGCCCGGCCGCGCGCTCACGCGCTCATGCCTGCATCCAGGCATCGGCGAAATTGTCGCGCACGCCGATCGCCGATGTCACGACATTGTGGAAGCGGCGGTTGATGAAGGTCGGGAACTCCAGCTCCAGCAGCCAGGCCACCGGCACGTCGGTGACCAGAGTCTTCTGGATGCTGCCATAAAGCGCCTGGCGGCGCTGCGGGTCGACCTCGACCGCCGCCTCGTCGAACAGGCGGTCGATTTCCGGGTTGGAATAGCCGCCGGTGTTGCTGAACAGCACGCCCTTGCGGATATTGCCGGAGATGTAGAGGCGCGAGACCCCGAGTGCCGGGTGGCCGAGCTGGCTCAGCACGATCGCCGTCATCTGGTAGTCCCAGTTGCGCACGCGATTGCCCCAGGTGGCGACATCGCCGCGGCGGATCGTGGCATCGATGCCGACGCGGGCCAGCGACTGCCGGACGAACTCGGAAAGCCGGCTGTAGACCTCGCCATAGGGAAGGTTGTCGAGCGTCACCCTCACCCTGACCCCATCGGCGCCGCGGCGGAGCCCCATCGCGTCGAGCAGCGCCTCCGCCCGGCGCGGGTCGTAGTCGTAGCGCGGCACGTCCGGGTCGTAGTGCGGGATGGAGGAGTGGATCGGCCCGGTCGCGAGCTTGCCAAGGCCCGAGAACACCCGCTCGCGCAGCGCGTCGCGGTCGATCGCGTGGTAGACCGCGCGGCGGAAGCGCACATCGTTCATCGGCGGCTCGCGCAGGTTGAAGTCGATCCAGACCATCTGCGCGAGATACTCGTATCCCCTGGTCGTCATCTCGAGGAACGGCAGCGCCTTCAGCCGCGGCACCTCGAAGGTCTCGATGTCGGCGAAGGCGGCAAGATGCGCCTGTTCGGTCTCCATGGCGACGACGCGGGCGCTGGCATCGGGCATCACGCGATAGGAGATGCCATCGAGGTACGGCCTGCCGGGCTGCCAGTAGTCGGGGTTGCGTGCCATCTCGATGTTCGACCCGCGCACCCATTCCCTGAGCCGGAACGGTCCGGTTCCGATCGGTGTCTGGTTGGCTGGGTTGCGGCGGAAATCGGTGCCTTCATAGATGTGCTTCGGCACGATCGGCGCGGTGGATGGCTCCCACAGCATGATGAACGGCGCGAACGGCTCCTTCAGCCGGAAGACCACGGTGTGCGGGCCGGCGGCGCTGATCTCCTCGCAGCGGAGGAAGACGGGGCGCGAGCGCGGGTGCGTCTCCTTCAGGTAGACGTCGGCGCTGAACACCACGTCGTCGGCGGTGAACGGCCTGCCATCGTGCCACTTCACGTTCTGCTGGAGCTCGAAACTGTAGGTCCTGCCGTCGGGCGAGATGGTCCAGCTCCGTGCCAGGCCCGGCATCGGCTTCAGGTCGAAATCGTAGCGCAGCAGGCTTTCATAGATCTTGCCGCCGGCGATCGCCGCCGGCGTGGTCTGGTTGATGCCCAGCATCAGGGTCGGCGGTTCGGGCGAGATCAGGCTGACCAGCGTGCCGCCGCGGCGCGCCTGCTGGGCGCCGGCGCCGCCGAACGGCAGCGCCATCGCCGGCGCGGCGGCAGCCAGACGCAGGATGGTTCGCCGTGATGCGTCCGACGACATTGACTCCTCCGTGACTGCGCAATGCATAATTGTATACGTATCGGGATGCAGACTCTACGACACTCCCCGCCAGCGTCAATGCAACAGGCAGGCACATGAAGAAGCGTATGGCCGTCGCGCGGCTCTGGCTCGAGGTGAACTCGTTCTCGCCGCTGCCGACGGTGCGCGCGGATTTCGAGGCGAAGGAATGGCTGCGCGGGCCTTGCGTCCTGGAAACCTTCGCCGGCACGCCGACCGAGCCCGGGGCGGTTGCCGCGTTCGCCGCGAACCGGCCCGACTGGGAGGTCAGCGTGCTGCGCTGTGCCGCCGCCGAACCTGGCGGGCCGATGGATGATGCGCTGTTCGATGCATTCCTTGCGGAGCTCGATCGCGATCTTCGCGGATCGCGCTGGGATGCGGTCTATCTCTCGCTGCACGGGGCGCTGGCGACCGTGCACCGGCCGACGCCCGACACCGATATTCTCGAGGCAGCGCGCGCCGCGGTCGGCGATACGCCGATCGGCGTCAGCCTCGACATGCACGCCAACCTCTCGCCGCGCCTCGTTCAACTCGCCACGGTCGCGTGCGGCTACAAGACGCTGCCGCATCTCGACATGCACGACACCGCGGCCAAGGTGCTGG